>CANRHT010000021.1 GCA_947630465.1 uncultured Pseudomonadaceae bacterium | reverse complement strand
GCTTGATTGCTACTGATATCTGCCTGCGCACGCTCGGGACGCGTTTGTGCCGTAATGATCAGCGCATTGGCATCACCCAACTCTTTTTGCAGCACGCGCAGTTGCTGATTACGCTCCGCCAGCAAGTGCTCCAACTCGCTGACTGAGGCTTGCGCTAAACGTTTGCTGGGGTCGTCTTGGTCGGCTGCGCGCAAGCGTTGTAACGCCACTTGTGTATCCGCAATTTTTTTCGGTGCGCCAGCCAGTTGCTCCTGTAATTCACGTTGAGCCCGCTCATGTTGCTCAGCTTTCTCCAGCCAGCCCAGGGTTTGCTCGAGGGCTTGCTGAGCTGCCTGTTGTTCGGCTTCTGGCAATTTACGCTCAGGTAAATCAACTAAGGATTTGCGCATATCGAACACTGTTAAGGCGGCATAACTGCTCGATACCGGCACAGCCACAAGGCACACGAGTAACAACAGCAACAGTCTAAATTTCATCGCTAAGGCGCTTCCTGTAATGAATCATCGTGGAGCAATAACGCTGACTATGCCATCAGCTACAGCCTGTGCATGCGCACTACTGACCCATCAAAAAAACGGCAACTCGGGTCGTTTACCTTCTGGGAATCTCACACCCACTTTACGCACTTTATTGTTTTCCATCAGCGCCACCGCCCAGGTCAGCCCTTGCCACTCAATATGGTCACCCAACACCGCCTCGCCGGCCACAGCTTCAGTAATAAAATCAGCTAAGCTCATTTTCGGATCAAGACCGTTGAGTTTCAAACCATAAACATCGGCTACGGCGCCCAACTGCGCATCACCTTCCAAAACAAAGTCACCAAAGAAGCGCATATCCAAACCACGTTGCGGCGCTTTACTAAATAAGCGCCCCAGTGCCGGCAAATCCTCTTCATGACCGATCACGCAAAGAATATCATCGGGTTTTAACCTTGTACTACCGCTGGGGTGCAGCAAACAGTTATCGCGAAACAATGCAGCAATTCGAGTTCCTGCAGGCATTTTAAGTTCACGCAATTGCGCATTAATGCACCATTTTTGACTGCCCAAACTGTAAACAAACAACTCCCACTGGCTGGTCGGATGGATTTCTAGGCCTGCACGATAAATGGGTGCTGGCGACGGTGGTAAATCCACTTTTGCCTTACGCGCCGCCCAAGATAAAGTCGAGCCTTGCAGCAGCAATGACACTAAAACAATAAAGAAGGCGACGTTAAAAAACAGTTGCGCATTGGGTAAGCCCGCCACTAATGGAAATACCGCCAAAATAACCGGTACTGCACCGCGCAAACCAATCCAAGAAATAAACATCCGCTCACGTAAATTAAAGCCTCGAAAGGGTAATAAACCTAAAAACACGGAGAGCGGGCGCGCAAATAAAATCATCCATAGCGATAGTAATAAAGCCGGTACGGCAATGGGTAACAACTCATGCGGTGTCAGCAAGAGACCGAGCACCAAGAACATGCCAATTTGACTGAGCCAAGCAAGGCCGTCAAACATATGCAAAATGCCGTGACGGCTACGAATCGGGCGGTTACCCAGCACCATACCGCAGACATACACCGCTAAAATACCGCTACCACCAACTTCACCAGCAAAGGCATAGATCATAATACTGCCACTGACTGCCAGCAGCGGATACAGGCCATCGGCTACGCTAATGCGGTTAATAATTTGCAACAGCAACCAACCGCCACTTAAACCCAGCAGCGTACCTAAGCCAAACTGGCGCAGTAAGCTGGTAAAGAAGTCCATGCTGAAACTGGTTTCACCCGCCACTAACATGGCAATTAAGGTGACTGTTAAAAACATCGCCATCGGGTCATTACTGCCCGATTCTATTTCCAGAGTAGAGCCGACACGCTCGTTGAGCGCTTTACCATTGAGTAAGTTAAATACTGCTGCGGCATCGGTGGAGCCGACAATAGAGCCGATCAGCAAGCCTTCAAGTAAAGTGAGATCAAAGAGCCAAGCGGCAGCAAAACCGGTTAAACCGGCGGTGATCACCACGCCCAGCGTGGCTAAGGACAGCGCAGGCCAGAGTGCGACGCGGAAGGTCGCCACGCGTGTGCGCATCCCGCCATCAAGCAAAATCACGGCTAAGGCCAGATTACTGACGAGGTAGGTGAGCGAGTAATCATTAAAAACAATGCCGCCCACACCATCGGTGCCGGCCATCATGCCCACACCCATAAAAATAACTAAGATGGGGATGCCGACGCGAGATGACAGTGAGCTCACCAGAATACTGACAGCAACTAACAACCCACCAACAAAAAATATACTATTGGTTGCTACAGAATCCACAAGTACCTCTCCTTTTGAATAACAACACTATTGTGCAGTGTTCTAAATATCTCACTAACCGAGTGTGCCGCATGCTCACCCACACACAGCGCATCACTTATAGGTTAATGACGCAGATGATCGTCATTGAGTAACAACTCAGTGACTATTAAACTATTTTACGTCGTATCACTTTTCTTTTCGCGAGGACTCCATGAGCAACGCACATAACAGCACGGCCTGTCAGCACTTAGCCCAAGTCTTTGCTAGCGATATCCCTTTAACTGCAGCCATGGCGGTCGAAGTACGCGACTGGGATAAGCAGTGTTTACGCTTGCAGATGCCATTAACAGAGAACCGTAATCATCAAAATTCAATGTTCGGTGGCAGTTTATATTGTGCTGGTGTCTTAGCGTGCTGGGGTTGGTTGCACTTACGTCTACGCGATGCAGGTATAAATACCACACATATCGTTGTTCAGGCAGGACAAATTGATTATCCGCTACCTGTTTTTGCTGACGCTGAGGTCATTTGTGCAGCACCCGACGCGGCAGTATGGGAGCGTTTCTTTAAAATGTATCAACGTCACGGTAAAGCACGCATCAGTTTAACCAGCCGTATTCTGACCGCAGAGGGTGAAGATGGTGCCTGTTTTACCGGGCAGTTTGTGTTGCACAGCTAAAGCACACACAGTGCTGCAATCAAAATGTATGCCTGACGTACCTCGCTCGTACTGCTATTCCCTCAATGAGGCTTCCTGCCTCAATTCGGGCGCTACGCCATCCTTGGCTGCGCTCACCGCAGCACGAGCGAGGTACTTCTTGAGCATGTGTATTGCTATCAAGTCTTCAGCACCTATCTTTTGCGCTGTATAAATATAAAAGAATCTGCTCTCTCAATGATTAAAGCTGCACAAGTGCAAACACTACAGATGCTCAACGAGTACTTCAGGGTTGGTGTGACAAGCGAGCCATGGATGGCGCAGCGCCGGAGTTGAACCCTGGACGGGTTCATCGACGGAAAAACACCCACCCTGAAGTACGACATGCTCCGCGTGATCAGCTTTTTACCTGCATCAGCATTAAAGCCGTTAAACTTGAGCTTTGATTTTTAGACTTCAGGTTATGCTCATTGTGGATGTAATAATTATTGGTGCCGGTGCTGCCGGATTAATGTGCGCCTTAACTGCCGCGCAGCGTGGTCGTAAAGTATTAGTGATAGATCATGCCAATAAAGCGGGGAAGAAAATTCTCATGTCCGGCGGTGGGCGCTGTAACTTCACCAATATGTACACCGAACCCAGTAACTTTATTTCAAATAACCCACACTTTTGTAAATCAGCACTGGCCCGTTACACCCAATGGGATTTTCTCGAGATGGTACAGCGCCATCAAGTGCCTTATCACGAGAAAAAACTCGGCCAACTCTTTTGTGACAACAAAGCCAGCGATATTCTTGAGATGCTCTTACAAGAGTGTGCCGATGCCGGCGCCAGCATCCAACTCAATACCCCAGTCACCCGCATCCAAGCCAACGACACTGGCTTCACTCTGCAATGCAACAAACAGACGTTAAACTGCACATCTTTAGTGATTGCCAGCGGCGGCTTATCCATTCCAACGTTGGGCGCAACAGGCTTTGGCTATCAAGTCGCTGAACAGTTTGGCCATACAATCCTGCCCACCCGCGCGGCACTGGTGCCCTTCACCATCACTGATCCGCAATTAAAAGAGTTGTGCACTTCACTGTCCGGAACCTCCGTGAATGATTGCGTGGTGCAGTGCAACGGCCAAAACTTTAAAGAAGACCTACTCTTCACTCACCGCGGCCTCAGCGGCCCTGTGATTTTACAGATTTCATCCTATTGGCACCCTGGCGACAGCATTGAAATCGACTTACTCAGCGACCGCGATGCCAGCGCTTGGTTATTAGAACAACAAAACCTGCATCCCAATATGGAACTCAAAACCCTACTCAGCGAATGCTTTACCCGCAAAATGGCGCAACTGCTGTGTGAGCATTGGTTTAACAACACACCACTCAAGCAGTACAACGCCAAACAACTCAGCATGATTGGCCAGCAGCTGAATCACTGGCAACTGACCCCCTCAGGCACCGAAGGTTATCGCACCGCTGAAGTCACCTTGGGCGGCGTGGATACCCAAGAGGTTTCCTCCAAAACCATGCAATCGCAGAAACAAGACAACCTCTATTTTATCGGCGAAGTGTTAGACGTTAGCGGCCATTTAGGCGGTTTTAATTTTCAATGGGCCTGGGCCAGCGGGCATGCCGCCGGTTCAGTAGCCTAGGCTGATGATGTAAGTCGATCTTTTAAGATCGACACATTAGCAAACACCACAAAACAGGGATCCGCTATAAACGCATGTCGCTCATAAATGAACGACCTACGGATGCTTCCAGCGGGTGTGGTTTAGCGCAAATAAAGGTGGTTTTCAAAGTCCGACGCCTTTACTTGGTTATTAATTACCAGCGGTACTACGCTGCTCAGTTAATGGCTGCTAGAATATGCCAGTATTTTTATTTTCTTGAGTTTTGTTATGTCGACCCTCTTTCGTCCTGAGCTGTTGTCACCCGCTGGCACCTTAAAAAACATGCGTTATGCTTTCGCCTATGGCGCAGATGCCGTCTATGCCGGCCAGCCACGCTACAGCTTACGCGTGCGCAATAACGAGTTTGATCACGCTAATCTGGCACTGGGTATTCATGAAGCCCATGCCCAAGGTAAGCAGTTTTATGTGGTAGTCAATATTTCACCGCACAACGCTAAACTGAAAACCTTCCTAAAAGACTTAGAACCTGTGGTCGCCATGGGGCCTGACGCGCTGATTATGTCCGACCCCGGTCTAATTATGATGGTGCGTGAACATTTCCCACAGATGAACATTCACCTGTCGGTGCAAGCCAACGCAGTCAACTATGCCAGCGTGAAGTTCTGGCATAACCAAGGTTTAACCCGCGCTATTTTATCGCGCGAATTATCCTTGGATGAAATTGAACAGATTCGCCATGAAGTGCCAGGCATGGAACTGGAAGTCTTTGTCCATGGTGCGTTATGCATGGCCTACTCCGGCCGCTGCTTACTCTCGGGCTACATCAATAAGCGTGATCCGAACCAAGGTTCGTGCACCAACGCCTGCCGCTGGGAATATAAAACCCACGAAGCTAAAGAAAATGAGCTCGGCGACATCGTACATAAATACGAGCCGATTGCCGCGGTGCAACATGCCGATCCAGCGTTGATGCAAGCCGTTGAACCCATTCTTGGCGTAGGCGCGCCCACAGACGAAGTCTTCCTTCTGGAAGAAGCCGGCCGCCCAGGTGAATATATGTCCGTCTCTGAAGATGAGCACGGCACTTATATTATGAACTCGAAAGACTTACGTGCCGTACAGCACGTCGAGCGTATGGTGCAGATGGGGTTGCATTCGCTCAAAATCGAAGGCCGCACTAAATCACACTATTACGTGGCTCGTACGGCTCAGGTGTACCGCAAAGCGATTGACGATGCCGTCGCTGGTCGTCCGTTTGATAAGTCGCTGATGGATACACTGGAGTCCTTAGCACACCGTGGTTATACCGAAGGCTTCTTACGCCGCCACGTGCACGATGAGTACCAGAACTACGAATACGGCTATTCGATCTCAGATCGCCAACAGTTTGTTGGCGAAATGACCGGTGAACGCCGTGGTGATTTAGCCGAAGTGATTGTAAAAAACCGCTTCGCCTTGGATGATTCCATTGAGCTGATGACTCCACAAGGTAACCTAACCTTTGATCTCAAACATATTGAAGATCAAAAAGGTAAAGGCCGAACCGACGCACCTGGCGACGGTCATGTGTTGTTTATCCCAGTACCAGAAAACGTCAACCTAGAGCACGCTCTAGTGATGCGTAACCTCACCAGCGGTAACACCCGCGGCGCGTAAGCCATAACTGCCAGTGCCTACAGCTGAGTCAATCAGTGCGGGAACTGGCAGTGCTCGCACGCATGTTCATTCAAAAACTCTGCAAACTGCTCTGCAGGTATCGGACGACAAATAAAGTAGCCCTGCACTTCATCGCAATGGTTAGCCTTTAAGAAATCCAATTGTTCCTGAGTTTCAACGCCTTCTGCCACCACCAGTAAATTCAAACCATGCGCCATAGTGATAATGGCTCGCGTGATCGCCGCATCTTCATCGTTTTCAGTCACATCACGAATAAAGCTTTGATCAATTTTCACGCTATTGGCCGGGAAACGCTTGAGATAGCTCAGCGATGAATAACCGGTACCGAAGTCATCAATGGCCAAATGCACACCCAGTGCACGCAACTGCTTAAAGGTTTCAATAATACTGGCAGCATTATCCAACATCTGAGTTTCAGTCAGCTCCAGCTCCAATAAATACGCTGGCAAACCGGTTTTGGCTAACACGTTCTGCACCAATTCAACGAGGTTACCTTGGCGCACATGAGTGACCGACAAGTTGACCGACACGCGAATCGAGCGCCCTTGCTTTAACCAGCGCACCGATTGCGCACAGGCTTGATAGAGCATCATTTCACTGATGGCACAAATCAAACCCGTCTCTTCAGCCAGTGCAATAAATTCGCCCGGCGGCACTAAACCGCGCGTTGGGTGATTCCAGCGCACCAGCGCCTCAGCTGAACGTATGCAGCCATCCGCCAACGTCAGTTTTGGCTGATAGTAGGCTTGCAGTTGCCCCTCATCAATACCGCGTCGTAATTGCTGCTCAAGCTGTAAACGTTCTAAGGTCGCAGCTTGTAGCTGATTGTTATAAAACTGTAAATTATCACCACCTAAATGCTTAGCGTGCTGCATCGCCATATTGGCTTGGCTGATCAATGCTGCAGGTTCACGCGCATTGTCAGGCAACACACTGATACCCAGTGAGGCACTGATGACCAACTCATTACCAGCCACTTCAATGGGTGCTCGAATCTGCGCTAAAATAGATGATGCCACTTCACTCACTCGCGTAGCAGAACGGTAGTCATCTAAAATAATCGCAAACTCATCACCGCCAAGACGGGCAATGGTGCCCGCTTCAGGTAACAACTGGGTCAAACGACGGCTCAGCGTGCGCAGCACCTGATCAGCAATCTCAACACTCAGGCTATCGTTAAGGACTTTGAAACGATCCAAATCAATATGCAGCAACGCCATACGCCCTTCTTTTTCACGCGCATGTTCAACAGCCTGCTGCAAACGACGATGGAATAAAGCTCGGTTAGCCAACCCCGTTAACTCATCATATTGAGTTAAATAAGTCAGGCGCTCTTCCGCTTTGCGGCGTGCGGTTAAGTCGGTAACAAAACAGACAATACGAATGATCTCACCTTCTAAATTTCGTATTGCATGAATTTGCAGCGTTTGCGGGTAAATCTCACCCGATTTACGCACATCAATCGTTTCCCCTTGCCAACTACCATCCTTATTAACAGCAGCAATAATCATGCGATAGCGTTCAAGCACCTCTTCAGGCAAATGATCAAACATAGCATGCCGACCAACAACTTCTTCGCGCTCAAAACCTGTAACACTAGTGAAGGCTTTATTCACGGCTAAAATAATATAATTTGCATCTAAAATAACAATGCTTTCAGTACCGGCATCAAACACACTGGACGCTAAACGCAATTGCTCATCATGTTGCTTACGTTGGGAAATATCGCGGCGCGTACCCAACATACGCACCACTCTACCATCGGCATTACGCTGCACAGCACGCCCACGGTCTTCAATCCACACCCAATGGCCATCACTGTGTTTAATACGATACTCAACCACATAACCATCAGTGCGTTGCTTCATGTGCTCAATCATGGCATTGCGCAACACCGGCAAATCTTCCGGATGCAATAAAGGTCGCAGATCACGCAGTACGCCACGGACTTGCCCATCTTCTAGGCCAAAAATGCTTTTAATTAAGGTGTGATGAACTTCATCAGTATCCAGATGCCAATCCCAGAGCGCTAACTGACTGGCATCTAAAGCCAACTCAAGGCGTTCTTGGCTGGCTTCCAGTTCTTGCAACGCTTCTTTAAGCTCTAAGGTGCGGGCGTTCACACCGTGCTCAAGGCTGGCCTGCACCGCGAGTAATTCTTGTTCGGCACTGTGTTTATCAGCCACCTGCAGAATCAGCTCAGCATTTAATCTATCGGTGCGCTGCTGGGTTGTTTGCAATGTCGCAATCAGCAACTGATTCTCGGTGCGCTGCTGAAACACTTTGCGTAATAAGCGATTCACTTGGTACACCGCCGCCGTCATGCCTAGGGCATACATCAGGATTAAAAAACCCAGACCCTGCATAAAGTCGGCGTCAGTATTAAAGTACACCCACAACATGGGTAGAAAAACACACACCGCATAACAGCTGTACAGCAACAAGCTCACGGCATAGGCAATACTGGCCGATGTGATCACAATGGATAACAATCCCAGCAATAACAATTGCTGCATCACTTCTTCGCCAGGTACAAAATAAACGGCCACCAGCGCGATCAATGAGCCTGAAAAACAGGCACAGGCCAGCAGCATCGTCTGCCAAATAGGTAATATCCGTCGCGCCTCACTGGCGCGCTCAAACAGGCGCGCAGAGACAAAACGCATCGCGGTCATCGCCAGTACAGCCAGCACCCAAGCGATCAGCAACGCAGAATAATGCGTGTCGCTCACGATCCACACCGTTGGGATCGTGCACAACAGCATCAATAATGTTGGTATTTTTGAATTGAGATACAGCACGCGTATTTGTTCAGCATGCAGGGTGTACCATGAAATACTCGATGATTTAATGTTCGATTGATCGCTCGGGGTTGAACTTAACATTTCTTATTGTAATTTCTTAACATTAGATTGCCTTTTTATTTTGAAACATCCATTTATATGTGAACCTGTAATCAAATAACTGCTAGGCATTTTAAGCAGCATAAGCGGACTGCTAACAGTAATCGTATTAGGTGGTCATTCACAAGCACAGATTGCATAAAACACTCAGCATAATGGCTAATGTCAATCTCACCGACAGCGTGCATAAGCAGATTACCTCTATATAGCTGCCAATGTGTTTGCCCTTAATCCGATCGCCCTCTAGAATGTTGCGATGCATGATGATATCTCACACTTATTAAACTCCCTCAACGACGCACAGCGTGAAGCTGTTGCGGCGCCCATTGGTCAACAACGTGTTTTAGCGGGCGCCGGCTCCGGGAAAACACGGGTATTGGTGCACCGCATTGCGTGGCTGATTCAAGTCGAAGGCGCTTCGCCGCATAGCATTTTGTCAGTGACCTTTACCAATAAAGCCGCTGCCGAAATGCGCGTGCGTATTGAAGAACTACTTGGCATGAACCCAGCGGGCATGTGGGTTGGCACCTTCCATGGTTTAGCCCACCGTTTATTACGTGCGCACTGGCAGGAAGCAGGTTTAAGTGAAGGCTTTAGTATTCTTGATAGCGATGATCAACTGCGCTTAGTTAAACGTGTGATTCGCGAAATGGGCCTTGATGAACAACGTTGGCCTGCACGCCAAGCACAGTGGTTTATCAACGGCCAAAAAGATGAAGGCCTGCGCCCGCAGCATACTCAGGCCGGTGGTGATTTATTTCTCGGCACCATGTTGCAGATTTATAGCGCCTACGAAGCCGCTTGCGCCCGTGCCGGTGCGATTGATTTTGCTGAACTGTTATTAAGCGCTCTTGATTTATGGCGTGATCACCCCAGTTTATTGCAGCATTATCAGCAGCGCTTCCAACACGTACTGGTCGATGAGTTTCAAGATACCAACGCCGTGCAATATGCGTGGCTGAGATTACTCGCCCAAGGCGGTAAAAGTTTAATGGTGGTGGGCGATGACGACCAATCCATCTACGGTTGGCGCGGTGCGAAAATTGAAAATATCCAACAGTTCTCCAGCGATTTCGTCAACACCCAAAGCATTCGCTTGGAACAAAACTACCGTTCAACCGCCACCATTCTAAAAGCAGCCAACGCCTTAATTGATAATAACCAAGGGCGTTTGGGTAAAGAGCTGTGGACTGATGGTGCGGCAGGTGAGCCGATCAACCTCTACAGCGCATTCAACGAGTACGATGAAGCCAGCTATATCGTGGAGTGCATTGAGCAAAACTTACGCAACACCGACTTAAATCGCAGCCAGATCGCTATTTTATACCGTTCCAATGCGCAATCACGCGTACTCGAGGAAGCGCTGCTGCGTGCTGCCGTGCCTTATCGTATTTATGGTGGCCAACGCTTCTTTGAACGCTTAGAGATCAAAAATGCGTTAGCCTATTTACGCTTGTTACGCAGTCGCCATGATGACGGCGCCATTGAGCGCGTGATTAATATCCCTACGCGTGGTGTGGGTGAAAAAACGATCGAAGCGGTGCGCCAAGCCGCGCGTGAGCAAGATGTGTCCTTATGGCAGGCCATCCAACAACTCCTTGCGCACAAAGTCTTACCGGGGCGCGCGAGCAATGCGCTACAGGGGTTTGTTGATTTAGTCAACGAACTGGAAACACGCACCCTTGATTGCGCCTTGCATGCAATGACGCAAATCGTGATTGAGCAATCGGGTTTACTCAAGTACCACAAAGAAGAAAAAGGTGAGAAAGGCCAAGCTCGGGTTGAAAACCTTGAAGAACTGGTCAGTGCCGCCCGCACCTTTACCAAGACTGAAGATATCAGCATCAATGCAGAGGACGTCGGCGAGGAGTTATCGCCGCTGGTGGCCTTCTTGGATCATGCAGTATTGGAAGCTGGCGATACGCAAGCCGATGAACACACAGAGGCCGTGCAATTGATGACGCTGCACAGTGCGAAAGGCTTGGAGTTTCCTGTGGTCTTTATTGCCGGTGTCGAAGAAGGTTTATTCCCGCACAAAATGAGCCTTGAAGAACCCGGTCGTCTCGAAGAAGAACGCCGCTTAGCTTATGTGGGTATTACCCGTGCCATGCAAAAGCTGTATTTGACCTTTGCCGAAACACGGCGCTTATTTGGCTCAGACACCTATAACAAAATCTCGCGCTTTATCCGTGAAATACCCACGGATTTGCTGCAAGAAGTGCGCATGCACAATAGTGTGTCGCGCCCCTATCAAAGCCCACATCAAAGCAAGCCCAGCGCTATGTTTAAAGATGTAGAAATCCCACAAACCGAGTTCAAACTGGGGCAATTAGTACAACATGCCGTGTTTGGTGAGGGCGTGATTTTAAACTTTGAAGGCGCCGGTGCGCAGGCGCGTGTGCAGGTGAACTTCGCTAACGATGGTATCAAATGGCTTATGGTCGCTTATGCTAAATTGCAGCCTTTATAATGGCGCTATTGCGATCTCATTCTTTCAGTATGTTTAACAAGGACTCTCTATGAAGCATCGTCACAGTTTTTCGTTTGCCGTCATTATTGCCGCGTGTTTGACTCTATTGGGTTGTAATCAAGAAACTGCGCCAACAGACAGTGCTGTGGTCAGTCAGCCTGAAACCTTTAACTGGAAGATGGTCACGGCGTGGCCCAAAAACTACCCAGGCTTAGGCACTTCAGCGGAGCGTGTTGCTGAGCGTATTAACAGCATGAGCAATGGCCGCTTAACCATTAAAGTGTATGCCGGTGGTGAACTGGTGCCGGCGCTGGAAGTCTTTGATACGGTCTCGCGCGGCACGGCGCAAATGGGACATGGCGCCGCCTATTACTGGAAAGGCAAAACCGATACCGCACAATTTTTCACCTCAGTACCTTTCGGGTTATCTGCCATTGAGATGAATGCTTGGCTGCATAAAGGCGGCGGTTTAGCCCTTTGGGAAGAAGCCTACGCACCTTTTGGTGTCAAACCTTTTGCGATCGGCAACTCCGGCATGCAAATGGGCGGCTGGTTTAACAAAGAAATTCAGAGTCTAGATGACATTAAAGGCCTGAAAATCCGTATGCCAGGCTTAGGTGGCGAAGTACTGAATCGCCTCGGTGCTACCACGGTGAATCTACCCGGCAGCGAAGTGTTTACCGCTTTGCAAACCAACGCTATTGATGCCTCAGACTGGGTCAGTCCGTACAACGACTTGGCTTTTGGTCTGCATAAAGCGGCGAAATATTACTACTACCCTGGTTGGCAAGAACCACAAGCGGTATTAGAGATGATTATCAACCAAGACGCTTGGGATAGCTTACCCGCTGACCTGCAGGCGATTGTTACTGAAGCCATACGAGCCGGCAACACCGATATGCTCGATGATTTCACTTGGAACAATGCCCGCGCCTTAGCTGAGTTAAAACAAGCCGATGTACAGTTACGCCGTTTCCCCGATGAAGTACTGCAAGCGCTACAAGTGCAGTCCACTGATGTGCTCGAGGAATTAGCCGCGAAGAGTGAGCTGAACCAACGTATCTGGGATTCGATGCAGGCGTTTCAAAAACAAATCACCCTGATGCACGAAATTTCAGAAAAAGAACTGTATAACTGGCGTGAATAAACATTCACCCTTATCTTAAGTCTGTACCCTAACACCACGTTGAAGCAGGCATCGGTTATAACGCCCATACCTGTTTTCTAGACCCACCTGATAATAAAAAGGTATTTGCATGCAACGTTTTCTCTCCCTTGCCTTAGCACTGTGCTTAGGTCTGACCTTCAGTGTTGATGCTGATGCGCGTCGCTTTGGTGGCGGTAAGTCTTTTGGCTCAATGAAGCACCGTCAAACACAACAGCAGCAACAAAAACCGGCGCCAGCGCAACCCGCTAAACAGCCCGGTGCAGCCGGTGCTAAACCCGCCTTTGGTGGCCTCGGTGGCATGTTAATGGGCCTGGCTGCAGGGGGTTTATTGGCATCACTGTTTATGGGTGGTGGCTTTGAAGGCCTGCAAATCATGGATATGCTGATTTTTGGCCTGATTGGTTTTGTGATCTTTAAATTGATTGCCAGCCGTCGCCGTCAAATGCCACAAGCTGCCGCAGCCGGTGGTCCAGCCATGCAGCGCGAAGCACATACGGCCAATGAGACTATTTTTGGTGGTTCGGCACCGGTCGCGACAATCGCTAAGCCTGCAATCAATGCTCCAGCCTGGTTTAACGAAAGCAGCTTTTTAGCCGCCGCAGAAAATCATTTTAACGCCCTACAGCAACACTGGGATGCTAATGATATGCAGCAGATTGCTGAGTTTGTAACACCTGAATTACTGACGTTCTTAACCAATGAGCGCAACAGTTTAGGCGATGCCATGCAATCCACCTACATTGACGATCTCAGCGTACAACTGGATGGCGTTGATGAAGAAAACGGCGTGACTGTCGCTACCTTAAGCTTCTACGGCGTAGCTAAGACCTCACGTTTTGATCAAGGCGAATCCTTCAGCGAAAGCTGGCGCATGGAGCGTCAAGACGGCGATGACCAGCCTTGGTTAATCGCGGGTATTCGTCAAAACGCTTAACCCCCTGCCTCTGTAATCAGCGGCCTGCCTCGCGCAGTCCCGCTGATTATCAGTCGATTTAGCCTGCAATGTATTGAGCACAGCCGCAATGGAAGAAGTCATTGATGAGCTACGCGAGCGCAACGAACCTGTGCCCGTAGCCCTAGAACTCCCTGAAGAAGAAACGCTGGTTGAGATCCAAGAACAAATTTTAATTCATCTACCTTACGCCTTGCGTGAGTTTTTACTCACCGTCAGTGATGTGGTGTATGGCCGTCTCGAGCCAGTCACTGCTAGCGATCCTTATTCGCACACCTACTTGCCAGAAGTGACAGCCACGGCGTGGGACCTTGGCTTGCCCCGCCACTTGGTACCACTGTGCTATGACGCACCTGTGTATTACGCCGTGGATGAAGACGGTGAAGTCTTTGCTTGGGATGAGGACAGACAAGAGATGCTCGATGAAACGTGGGAAAGTGTCTGGCATTGGGTGCGCGATGTATGGCTCGAAAGCTAAACCCAAGCACCAGCACAGCTGCAGCCTAACACTCAGCCCATCACCTCACAGCCCATAACATAAGAATAAGAGCACCCTATGGAACCTGGAAAAGCAACACTCTCAATGACCGTGTTAATGACGCCTGATAAAGCCAATTTCTCAGGCAATGTACACGGCGGTACCATTCTGAAATATCTAGATGAAGTCGCCTACGCCTGTGCCAGCCGTTTTGCCGGCTGCTATGTGGTAACTCTATCGGTGGATCAAGTCACCTTTCGCCAGCCCATCCATGTCGGTGAACTGGTCACTTTTTTAGCCTCGGTGAATTACACCGGACGCACTTCTCTCGAAGTGGGGATTAAAGTCATCACCGAAGATATTCACAAGAAACTGGTGCGCCATACCAACAGCAGCTTCTTCACTATGGTGGCTGTCGGCGAGGATGGTAAAACCGTTGAAGTCCCTAAATTTACGCCCAAAACCGACACCGAAATCAGACGCTTCGCCAATGCGCAAGAGCGCCGTACCATTCGTGCTGAGCTCGCTGAGCGTTATCAGGCCATGAAAGGTTAATCCCCTACAAACAACAACGCCAAAGGTGCTTGCGGCAACTTTGGCGTTGTTGGTATGGCTATAAATCAGAGCGATTTATACATCAATTTTGTTATCCACTTCCTGCACTTTACCGCCGCGCGCTAAGAACTCTTCCATCGCTTTAGCTAAGGCATCACGCTCTTTTTGTTTGGCCTCAACCGAGGGCAAATCATCCACACTGACAGCAGCTTTAGCTTTGGAGCGTGTAGGAGTGACCACCGCATCAGAGCCATCATCTGGGCTGTCATCAGCAATGTCATCGTCCACGTCATCGACATCATCAACGTCGTCAATGTCGACCTCATCGGTATCCACTTCACTGTCATCGCTGTTTTCTAATTCGTCTGTTTCTAATTCATCATCAAACATAGTCAACCTCAAGCCTGCCTTCAGCAAGATAGTTTTGCATCGAGTGCTAAATAATGAGCACCTAAATTGGGGTTAGCATAATTACTTGGGTGCACAGTGGCAATAGGCTCAAATCATTAAAAAACCTATCTGAATCAGCCACGGCAGTTATGCGTTGGGCGCGCATTCTAGAGGGATAAAAATAAAATAACTACGGCAAATTGAATCTTTTTTTATATTTAATTAAACAGCGTATTTGTGTTGCACCGCTAGCAGTTTAAGGTGTAGAACGCACTAAGGCGCAACTCAATTAAGAGTTGCGCCTTAGCTGGATCAAGCCGTGCGCTGATGCTACATAAGCCGGCAAACAGGCACTTAAAAACGCTTTGACATTGACTTAGATGGCATCAGAGCCTGTTTCACCAGTACGGATACGTACTGCTTGCTCTAAGCTGATCACAAAGATTTTACCGTCACCGATTTTGCCGGTATTGGCTGCTTTACTGATAGTTTCAATCACGCGATCTAACTGCGCTGCAGCAATCGCCACTTCAATCTTAACTTTTGGTAAGAAATCCACAACATACTCTGCACCACGGTAGAGTTCTGTGTGGCCTTTCTGACGACCAAAGCCTTTAACCTCAGTCACAGTAATACCTTGTACGCCAATTTCAGATAAGGCTTCACGCACATCATCCAGCTTGAAAGGTTTGATGATCGCAGTAACTAATTTCATGCAGCTTCTCCAAGAATCAATGACTTATTTATTAAAAACACTTTAGCATGATTAAACCACGTATCTGTGCTTAAACACTCTAATCGCGCCGACCTGAGCGCCTATAATATCAATATTGCAACGCAGGTCGATATTCCAGCTGAGCGGGTTCTACACAATACACTTTTTTTGTCAGCTCGCCGCCAGTAGCTTTTAGCATCTAAACTATACTTAACACAGATACTTGTCTTTATGCTGCGATACAGTCTCATCACAGAATCTGCGTGCTAAACTAAATACATTATTGTGAAAGGAT
>CANRHT010000020.1 GCA_947630465.1 uncultured Pseudomonadaceae bacterium | reverse complement strand
AGCATCAAGATTCGCTCCATCAGCGAATTCAGTTCGGTCGAGCCGGAAGAAACCGGCTTGACCTTTATTGAAAACGCCATCCTCAAAGCGCGTAACGCCTGCAAAATATCAGGCCTACCCGCTTTGGCGGATGACTCAGGTTTAACCGTCGATTACTTAAAAGGCGCTCCTGGTATTTATTCCGCACGTTACAGTGCCACCGATGGTGATGCCGGCAATAACCGCAAACTGCTCGAAGCACTGCAAGGCGTGCCTGACGCCGAGCGTGGGGCGCAATTTATTTGTGTGCTGGCGTTATTGCAGCATGCCGATGATCCGTTACCGATTATTTGTGAAGGCCGTTGGCAAGGGCGTATTTTACATGCCACCCAAGGTGATAACGGCTTTGGCTACGACCCGCTGTTTTATGTCGCCGAGCACGATTGCAGCAGCGCCGAGTTGCCTAACGCACTCAAAAACCAACTCAGTCACCGCGCGCAAGCCATGCAGTTACTTAAGCAACAACTGTCTTTATGAGCTTGATTGCGTCAGATTTAAGCAGTCCGCATGCCCTAGCCAATGGTTTTGTCTTACCGCCGTTAGCGCTCTATGTGCATATTCCTTGGTGCATCCGCAAATGCCCCTACTGTGATTTCAATTCGCATGCAGCCACCCCTGAACTGCCCGAGCAAGCCTACGTTGCTGCGCTCTTGGCGGATTTAGATCTGGATTTAACCCATGTGCATAACCGCCCACTGACCTCTATTTTCTTTGGTGGTGGCACACCCAGTTTGTTTTCTGCAGCTGCGCTACAGGCTTTGCTCAAGGGCATTGAGCAGCGCATCCCTTTTAGTGCACACATTGAAATCACCCTGGAAGCCAACCCAGGCACTTTTGAACAAGAGAAGTTTGCCGCCTATCGCGCCCTAGGTATCAATCGCCTGTCCATTGGCATTCAAAGCTTTCAAGACAGCAAACTGCAAGCCTTAGGCCGTGTGCACTCAGGTGCAGAAGCTATTGCGGCCATTGAGATGGCACGCCAAGCGGGCTTTACTGATTTTAATTTAGACCTGATGCATGGTTTACCGGATCAGTCGCCGCAAGAGGCGCTCACTGATTTACAAACAGCCATTGATCTGGCACCCAGCCATCTGTCTTGGTATCAGCTGACCATGGAACCCAACACTGTATTTTGGAGCAAGCCACCCGTGCTGCCCGAAGATGATGTGCTCTGGGATATCCAAGAAGCCGGACAAGCGCTACTGGCGCAGCAGGGTTATAGACAATACGAAGTATCGGCCTACGCCCGTGACGACCAAGTCGCCGTACATAATGTGAATTATTGGTCATTTGGTGATTTTATCGGCATTGGTGCTGGGGCACATGGCAAGCTCAGTGACCCTCAGGGGCGCATCCAGCGCACGTGGAAGACCAAGCAACCCACTGACTACCTCAACCCAGACAAAGCCTTCTTAGCTGGCAGCAACACGCTGGCAGCGGAAGATTTACCCTTTGAGTTTCTCATGAATGCCTTACGCCTCACCGATGGGGTAGCGCTCGAGTTATTCAGCCAGCGCACCGGTGTGCCAGTGAGCGCGCTTGATAAAGGTTTGCGCCAAGCTCAGCAGCGCGGTCTGCTCTGTGCCGATCCGCAACGTTTAGCCGCGAGCGCACAAGGGCAACTGTTTTTAAATGATCTACTGCATATATTTTTAGACGCTGAGCAGTAATACAGCACACTGATAAGGAGCACTGATGGACGTCATAACGGATTTAATTTTGGCATTATCGAAATGGACACGTTTGCATTTGAGCGATATCGCTTTAGCGATAATGGCCAGTGCGCTGGTACTCTTTGGACCGATGCTCAATGCTTGGGTGCGGCGCTCGATTGGTCATTTAAACTTTTTTATGCGCACGCTGATTTTTGTTCTGGTCTGTGCAGTCATCTATGGTCTGAGTCTCATTTACCTCACACCGATACTCACCAACGCCTTGGCGCACCTGAACAATTACATTCTGGCACCCATGCTCTTGACGATTTTTATTCTGATTGGCATTGTCGCTGATCGGAATTAGCAAACGCTGTAACTTAAATGGCTTGTGGCGGTAGGCAGTTGATCTGCTCTACCGCGCCTCGATGCAAGCTACCCCTGTGAGCCTAATCAGCCGTGCGCTGAAACTTTAAATCCCAAACACCGTGTCCTAGGCGCTCGCCGCGACGCTCAAACTTAGTCACGGGACGTTCTGCCGGGCGCTCAACCCAAGTGTTGTCTGCAGATAAATTCACCAAACCCGGCGCTACATTCAGCACTTCGAGCATGTGTTCAGTGTATTGCTCCCAGTCGGTGGCCAAATGAAAGATACCGCCGACCTTCAACTTACTGCGTACCAACTGAGCAAATTCAGGCTGCACAATACGGCGCTTATGGTGACGGCTCTTGTGCCAAGGATCTGGGAAAAACAGCATCAAACGATCCAAGCTGGCATCGGCGACGCAGTTTTTCAGTACTTCGAGCGCATCACAACTGTAAACACGCACATTACTGATGTTTTCTGTGAGCAAACCATTGAGCAAGGCGCCAACGCCAGGGCGGTGCACTTCAATCCCAATAAAGTCTTGCTCAGGTGCGGCTTTCGCCATTTCCAGCAAGGACTGCCCCATGCCAAAGCCGATCTCTAAGGTACGCGGTGCTTGGCGGCCAAAGACCTGATCGAAATCTTGCGGACCATCGGCCAGCAATAAACCAAATTTCGGCCAGCCTTCATCTAAGCCGCGCTGCTGTCCATCAGTCATACGACCAGCACGCATTACATAGCTTTTAATTTCACGGCGGCGCACAGGCAGTGCTTCACCTGTGATGAGATCGTCTGTCATGGGAATCCTATCTAAATATAAGCAACAGCGGCGCCCGTTGCGCCGCCATTCAGTAAAATACAGTCTTTTAACCAATCATGCCTTCAAGGGGCGAAGAGGCACTGGCATAGAGTTTTTTCGGCATACGCCCAGCTAAGTAAGCTAAACGACCCGCTTCAATCGCATGACGCATCGCTTGTGCCATTAAAATAGGCTGCTGTGCGTTGGCGATGGCGCTGTTCATCAGCACCGCAGCACAGCCCATTTCCATCGCAATAGTGGCATCCGATGCCGTCCCCACACCCGCATCAACCAACACAGGCACCTGAGCTTCTTCGAGAATAATGCGCAGGTTATAGGGGTTACAAATACCTAAACCGGTGCCAATTAAACCTGCTAATGGCATCACTGCCACACAACCAATGGCTTCGAGCTCACGAGCAATAATTGGGTCATCGCTGGTATAGACCATCACATCAAAGCCTTCATCGACGAGCACTTTGGCAGCCTTGAGGGTTTCTACCACGTTGGGAAATAAGGTTTTTTGATCAGCCAAAATTTCCAGCTTTACCAGATTGCGCCCGCCCAATAACTCACGTGCCAAACGGCAGGTGCGAATCGCCGATTCTGCATCGTAGCAACCAGCGGTATTGGGCAAAATGGTATAGCGATCAGGGCTGATCACATCTAATAAATTGGGCTCATCTTTATTCTGACCCATATTAGTACGGCGCACGGCAACAGTGACAATTTCAGCACCCGAGGCTTCAATCGCTAAGCGGGTTTCTTCCATGTCTTTATATTTACCGGTACCCACGAGTAGACGTGATGAGTAGGTGGTTCCTGCGATAGTAAAGGGGGAATCTGTACGTATAACGCTCATCTAAAGCCTCTCTTAGTCAATAAAAGACGGTCAGCCAAGACTAACCACCACCAATGGCATGTACGATTTCCAGCGCATCGCCTTCTTTAATAGGCGTTGTTGCGTACATACTGCGTGGCACAATTTCGAAGTTTAACTCGACGGCAACGCGGCGCCCTGCTAACTGCAGATGTTCAATTAAACCTGCCACACTCAGCGGCTCGCTTAATGTGTAGGTTTCACCATTCAACTGAATATGCATAACACAACCGTGAAATTCCGAAGGGTCGCTATTTTAGCGGGTTCGCTCGCTGATCACCAAATATTTACGCTTTACGCCAAGCTGACACTGCAACACTGAGCCAACCCAAGACCAATAAACTACCGCCAATAGGCGTAATCAAGCCCGGTTTAAGCGGTGTCAGCACCAACACATATAAACTGCCTGAAAATAATACGATACCCAAGGCAAACAACAAGCCTGCCACTGTCAGCGCGCGCGACGGCTGTTGTTGCGCCAGCACAGCAACCAACACCAAGGCTAAGGCATGAATAAACTGGTACTGCACACCGGTTTGTAATACCGCCAAGTACTCAACACTGAGTGTGTTTTTTAAAGCATGGGCGGCAAAAGCGCCTAATAACACCGCAAGTGCTGCACATACGGCGCCAATAAATAACCAATAACGCATGCTTGCGTCTCCACAATTAAATAACAGTGGCTATACTAACGCCTCTATTGAGTTAGGCGCACATCATGTTACGTACACTGCTGCACACTATATTGCCCATATGCATCGCCAGCGTTGTGTACGGCATGACTCTAGCGCGCAAACTGCTGCGCCTGCTGTTGTTTACGGTTTTGGGCGGTGCCGTACTCAGTATTGCGTTGGTGCTATTACTGCGCTGGGTCGATCCACCGGTGAGTGCACTGATGCTTGAACGCCAATTAACAGCCAAGATTTCAGGGCAAACCTATAGCGCTGAACGCACTTGGAAGCCGTGGCACACACTGCCTGATCATTTAAAGATGGCGGTAATTGCTGCCGAAGACCAACTGTTTGCCACTCATTACGGTTTTGATGTCGAAGCCATTCGCGCAGCGCTAAACTATAACGAGCAAAATAACAATATAAGAGGCGCCAGCACCCTTTCCCAACAAGTGGCAAAAAACACTTTCCTCTGGTCATCACGCAGCTGGACACGCAAAGCACTGGAAGCTTGGTTTACTGCATGGATTGAACTGCTGTGGAATAAAGAACGCATTTTAGAAGTGTATTTAAACAGTGCTGAGTGGGGGCCGGGGATTTTCGGTGCCGAAGCTGCAGCGCAGTATCACTTCAACACAGGCGCAGCCTACTTAACGAATCAGCAAGCTTATGTATTGGCAGCGGTATTACCCAGCCCACTCACGCGTAGTGCAGGCCAGCCCAGCGCTGCCACACAACAACGTGCACAGTGGATTGCTCGCCAAGTACGTCAACTGGGTTCAAGCCACTACCTAAACAGCCTCAAACCTGTGCACAGCGAATGGCTACCGCCCATAAGCGAGTGGCTACCCATCATTAAAGCCAAATTCGAGTCATAAAAAAGCCCCAGTGCTGCGCTGCAACACTGGGGCTTTAAGCAAACGGGTACTGCAGTTACCGAGAATTAAGCAGCGAAGTTTTTCGCTACGAAGTCCCAGTTAACCAAGTTCCAGAACGCTTCAACATACTTAGGACGCGCATTACGGTAGTCAACGTAGTAAGCGTGCTCCCAAACGTCACAGGTCAACAGTGCTGTGTCGCCAGTGGTCAGCGGGCAACCTGCACCAATTGTGCTAGACAGCGCTAATGAGCCGTCAGCTTTCTTCACTAACCAAGCCCAACCTGAACCGAATGTACCGATTGCAGTTTTGGTGAACTCTTCTTTGAACGCATCAAATGAACCGAAAGCTGCATTGATTGCATCAGCTAAAGCACCAGTAGGAGCGCCGCCAGCGTTTGCTGCTAAGCAGTTCCAGTAGAAGGTGTGGTTCCAAACTTGTGCTGCGTTGTTGAATACGCCACCGCTTGAAGTCTTGATAATCTCTTCTAGGGTTTTGCCTTCAAATTCAGTACCAGGAACCAGATTATTCAAGTTCACAACATAAGCGTTATGGTGCTTACCGTGGTGAAAATCTAAAGTTTCTGCAGAGATGTGTGGTTCGAGTGCATTTTTTTCGTACGGAAGCGCAGGTAATTCAAAAGCCATGATTATTCTCCAATTACATCAGACGAGGCACAATCAGCAAGTTTAAATAATGGACGGCCAGTTCAGTTGCCAGCCGTTCCGTCTTGCCTTAAGTGATTTATCATAGCACCCCGACCGCTGCTTATCTACGCTGTAACTGTAGGGCTTTACTCGCCTAATATTAATTGCAGTGCAATCGAAAACATCATGATGGCCACCAAAAAATCAATCACGCGCCACGTCATCGGCCGCGCCAACCAAGGTGCAAGTTTGGCGCCTGCCAAAGCTAAGCTGAAAAACCATAACACCGAACTGGTCGCTGAACCGGCAACATAAGCAAACGGAAACTCTTGTTGCGCCCCCAGCGAGCCAATCAGCAAAACAGTATCTAAATACACATGCGGATTGAGCAATGTCACCGCTAAAGTCGTTGCCAAAACTACGCGCAAAGGTTGGCGCGGACGCACAGACTCAGCTTCTAGCGCTTGAGGGCGTATCGCACGCACTAAAGCCAGCGCCGCATAACTGGATAAAAACAGCACGCCACCCCAACGGGCTATCGCTAATAACAGCGGGCTACTGGTCAATAACTGTGCTAAACCGTATACGCCTAAGGCCACCAACAACACATCAAAAAACACGCACAGGCTCGCCACCCACAGGTGATGCTCACGGCGTAGTGCTTGCGATAAAACAAAAGCATTTTGCGCACCAATAGCCATGATTAAGCCCAGCGCAATAACAACTCCATTGATATAGCTTGTCAACACAGCAGCATCCTTCAGAGGAAAAGATTGAGCCATAAAAAAACCGCCACGTGGGCGGTTTTTTATGCAGCCACAATTTACAAACCAGACATCGTCTTAATTGCGCTCATTAACTCATCATCCGAACAATCACTGCAGGTACCCTTAGCTGGCATAGCATTGATACCGCTGATGGCTGTGGCCAAAATACCGTCTAAACCACCTTTAGCATCAGCAAGTGCTTGCCAATCTGCAGTTTCACCAACAATAGGCGCACCTAACAATCCTGACACGTGACAGGCAGCACAATGCTTAGTAATAATATCATCAGCGCTACGGCCAGCCGATGCGACAGGTGCGGCAACAGCGACAGCCTTTGCACACTCATCGCCCTGCACACAAACAACGCCAACAGGCTTAATACGTGCTGCAATTTCTTCATCAGTGGTGGCTTGTGCACTAACAGCCCAAAGGGCTAGAACAGTTGCTTGAGCTACCAGAATTTTTTTCATCAGGTTCACGGTACACCCTCTATTTTCTTAGTAATTCGTTCCCGCAACATGTCTTTTGCGAGCTCTGCACAGTATAACCACTCCATGCCTTCAGGCAAACATAACAATGTAGATCGGCAGCTTTTAGCGGCTAATTTGTTAGATATTCACGCTCAACACGCTGAACATTACACAGCAACTCATAGGAGATAGTCCCAGCACAGGCTGCAACTTCATCGATAGAAACAGCTTTACCCCACAATTCAACAGTGCTGCCCACGCCCGCCTGCGGTATATCGGTTAAATCCACCGCCAACATATCCATCGAAACACGACCGAGCAACTGCGTCACCTCACCAGCCACTGCAACAGGTGTACCACTGGGTGCATGACGCGGATAACCATCGGCATACCCCATAGCAACAATACCCACTCGTGTCGCCCGTGGAGCAATAAAGTGCGCACCATAACCCACCGGTTCACCGGCAGGTAATTCGCGTACGGCGATGATTTTTGATTGCAAGGTCATAACGGGCAGCAACTGTAACTCACTGCTGGGCACGGGCTGACTGCCATATAAAATAATACCCGGACGTGACCAATCACTGCGAATCTGCGGCCAAGCCACTAAAGCGGGCGAGTTGCATACACTCACGGCGGCATCCATACCTCTGGTTGTGTGCTGAAACAGCTGGTATTGCTCAGTCGTAGCCGCCGACTGCAGCTCATCAGCACGCGAAAAATGACTGATTAAAACAATAGATGCCACATTGGCACAGGCTTGCAAACGTTGGTAAGCAGCGCGGTACTGATGCGCAAAGAACCCCACTCGGTGCATCCCTGAATCCATTTTCAACCAGATCTGTAAGGGCTGTGTAAGCGGCGCACGCTCCAGCGCGTCAAGTTGCCAATCAGCATGCACCACGCACCAGAGTTGATACTCGGCAATCAACACCAGTTCGTCAGCGCTAAAAAAACCTTCCAGCAAAAGAATCGGCTGCTTAATTCCAGCGCGGCGCAACTGCAAGGCTTCTTCTAAACAAGCCACAGCAAAGCCATCGGCTAAATCGGCCAAAGCCTGCGCGCAAGCGATGGCACCATGCCCATAAGCATTGGCCTTGACGACCGCTAGAGTTTTATCGGCACTGAGTTGCTGTGCTATTTGGAAATTATGCCGCAATGCGACTAAATCAATTAACGCGCGCGCTGGACGCATGACATGTCACTCTCTAAAAGCCCATTGACGCAAAGCCTTGCGACTTTGCCCCGCTGCTACTGCTGGTTGATCTGTGGTGCATGGCCGACAGCTCAACGATAACGAAACACATCAAAACCTTCGGTGCTGATCTGCGGTGTTTTCTGACTGATCAAATCAGCCAAATAACTCGCACAACCGCACGCCATAGTCCAACCCAAGGTGCCATGTCCGGTATTTAAAAACAGATTATGGTACGCCGTTGCACCCACAATCGGCGTGCCATCGGGCGTGGCCGGACGCAACCCCGTCCAAAACTCAGCTTGGCTGAGATCGCCACCTTCGGGGTACAAGGAGTTAGTCACATACTCTAAGGTTTCACGGCGGTGCGGATTTAAACTCAAGTCAAAACCCGCCACTTCAGCCATACCGCCCACGCGAATACGTTGGTCAAAGCGGGTTATTGCCACCTTGTAGGTTTCATCAATAATGGTCGATTGCGGCGCCAGACTTGGCTCGGTAATCGGCACAGTTAAGGAATAGCCTTTGAGTGGGTAAACAGGGATTTTAATGCCAACAGGTGCCAGCATCTGCGTGGAGTAACTGCCCAGCGCCATCACGTAATAATCAGCTGTTTCAAACTGCGTATCGATTTGCACGCCAGTGATCTGATCGCCACTGGTTTGCACATGCTGCACGGTGCAACCAAACCGAAATTCAACACCCAAGTCCGCTGCCATACGCGCCAAATTGCGGGTAAACATCTGGCAATCGCCGGTTTGATCATTGGGTAAATGCAGAGCACCCACGAGCGTATCTGACACTGCGGCTAAAGCCGGTTCGACGCTGGCAATAGCCGCCGACTCAAGCAACAGATAAGGCACGCCGCTGCGCTCTAACACCGCAATATCTTGCGCGGCATTATCAAACTGCTGCTGACTGCGAAATAACTGTGTGGTGCCTTTTTGCCGTCCTTCGTACTCAATCCCGGTCTCGGCGCGTAACGCGTCTAAACAATCACGGCTGTATTCTGCCATGCGCACCATGCGCTCTTTATTCACCGCATAACGTGCTGCGCTGCAGTTACTTAGCATTTGCAGCATCCACTGATACTGGTGCAGATCAGCGGTTAACCGCAGTGAAAAAGGCGCATGGCGTTGCAGCAACCACTTCATTGCTTTGAGCGGTACACCGGGTGCTGCCCAAGGTGAGGCATAGCCGGGTGAAATCTGCCCTGCGTTGGCAAAGCTGGTTTCTTGTGCAACTTCAGGCTGACGATCCACCACCACGACTTCATAGCCTTGTTGAGCTAAATAATAAGCGGTTGTCACACCCACCACGCCTGCACCTAACACTAAAACCCGCATATGACCCCCAAGGGACTGATTGCTGTACGCTAATAAACTCTCAAATACGCTGGTGTTATACCGCGCGTGCTTTTAACAATAGATGGTCTGGAGTGAGCGCCTGCCCACGCCAACTGAAAGCCACCGGCCATAGTTTTTGCTCAATCTGCGCTTGCTGCCACAACTGCAAAAAACTGCGCTGCTGCACAGGGTGTACCACCTGCGGCGCTAAGATTGCCAACGGCCAGAGCACAAAAGCATTGGTTAAAATCTCAGCGCGCGGCAAGATCACTCGATCAAACACGCCCACCTGCTGACCGTAAAGCAACACATCAATATCTAAAGACAGGCCTTGGCGCGGCACCGCATAGCGGCCATTGTCCACCTCGATTTGCTTGAGATACTGATCCAACTCGTGCAATGGCATCGCGGTTTTAATGTGCACCACCATGTTTAAAAAACAATCACTGCGAATCGCTACCGGCTCACTTTCAAAAACCGGCGAGCAGGCAAATTCACCAAACAGTTCAGCTAAAGCATCCAACCCAGCCCGCAGATGAGCTTCACGCTCAATATTGCTGCCTAAGCCTAAATACACATCGGTTAACGGCATCCGCGTTCAATCTCCACGCCAACCCCGCGCGCATTGGCGACTGCACCGGGTTTAGTGATGCGTAAGCGTAACCAAGGAATAGTAAATTCAGTCATCAAGAGCGCCGCCAAACGCTCGGCAAAGGTTTCCACCAATTCAAAGCTGCTGCTACGGGCAAACTCATTAATGGCTTCAGCAACTGCCGCGTAATCCAACGCCAAATGCAGCGCATCATCAGCGGCGCTGGGGCGGTTATCCCAACCCATTTGCAAGTCCACCACTAGGTTTTGGCGGATCGTACGCTCCCAGTCGTAGGCACCAATAACGGTGTCGACTTCTAGACTTTCGATAAATACCGTGTCCACTTTGCTCTTGCCTCGTTAGAATCAAGACTCGCTGGCCTTGGATCATTCAAATGTTTGAGTTACTACTGGTGTGCGCATATCTGATTGGCTCATTGTCATTTGCCATCGTGTTGAGCCGTTATTACGGTAATAACGACCCGCGCTCGCAGGGTTCGGGGAATCCGGGTGCCACTAATATGTTGCGTGTTGCCGGTAAACGTCTGGCTATTCTGACCCTGCTCGGCGATCTGAGCAAAGGGTTAGTGCCAATTTTAATCGCCAACGCTGCAGGTTTAAGCCAACCACAGCAAGCATGGATTGGCCTGGCGGCGGTGATTGGCCATTTATACCCACTGTATTTTAGTTTCCGTGGCGGTAAAGGTGTCGCTACCACTGCGGGCATGCTGCTGGGTTTATACCCACCTGCGGCACTGTTCGCGCTGATGGTGTGGGTGCTCACTTTTAGCCTGACGCGCATTAGCTCATTAGCCGCTTTAACCAGTGTCGCTCTATGTTTACCGCTGCTCGCGTGGCAACACCCCCATGCTGTGTTGCCGGTGAGTGTGCTGAGCATCCTTTTGGTCTGGCGTCATCGCAGCAATTTAAAAGATCTTCTCGCCGGTCACGAACGTCATTTTAAAGATGACTTATGACACCAACGGCGGCAGCTCCTCCATCGGCCAACGCGCACGCACATTGATGCTCTGCCCTTCTTTTTGTCCAGCCAATAACCGCTGACACCCTGCATAAGCAATCATGGCGCCGTTATCGGTACAAAACTCAGGACGAGCATAAAACACCTGCCCTTGGCGCTGAGCCAGCATGGCCTCTAAGGACTGACGTAGCGCTTGGTTAGCACTCACACCCCCTGCTATGACTAGAGTTTTAAGGTTTTCTTGCTCGAGCGCGCGCTGGCATTTAATGGTCAGAGTGGCCACCACCGCATCTTGAAAGGCATACGCCAGATCAGCACGAGTTTGCTCGCTGTGATCACCGCCAGCCACGCACTTTTGCCAGGCCGTTAAAGTGGCCGTTTTTAAACCACTGAAACTAAACTGCAAACCGGGACGATCCGTCATGGGGCGCGGTAATTTAAAACGCCCCGGCACGCCTTGCTGTGCTGCGCAAGCAATTTCCGGACCTCCGGGGTAACGCAAGCCCATCAGCTTCGCGGTTTTATCAAAGGCTTCGCCGGCGGCATCATCGATCGATTCACCCAGCAAACGGTATTGACCAATACCATCCACGCGCACCAGTTGCGTATGCCCACCGGACACCAATAACGCGACAAACGGAAACTCAGGCGGGTTGTCTTCAAGCATCGGCGCTAATAAATGACCTTCCATATGGTGCACACCGATGGACGGTATATCCCAAGCAAAAGCCAAGGCTTGAGCACAGGATGCGCCCACCAGCAAAGCACCGACCAAGCCTGGCCCGGCCGTATAAGCAATGCCTTCAATATCACTGGGCTGGCATTGCGCTTCGCTCAGCACCTGCTCAATCAAGGGCAGCATGCGCTTAATATGATCACGTGAAGCAAGCTCTGGAACCACGCCGCCATAGATGCGATGCAGGTCAATTTGACTGAATAAAGCGTCGGCCAATAAGCCGCGCTGACTGTCGTATAAGGCGACGCCCGTTTCATCGCAGGATGTTTCTAAACCCAAGACCAGCATTTAATCTGTCCGTCCAACTTTACAATAAAAGAATATACACGCATCATAAGCGGCTTAGTGGTTACGTTCTATGCTTTTCTAGCAATACCTTTGCTTTTATTATAAAAAGCAGGTAATATCCGCAACCCTTGAAAACCGATATATATTTTTTTGAATATATATCAAACCACCCGGTCATTGATGAAGGTACGAATCGGATGCCAACTGTCAAACTTAAAGACAACGAACCATTTGACGTTGCTCTGCGTCGCTTCAAGCGCTCCTGCGAAAAAGCCGGTGTTCTTGCTGATGTACGCAGTCGCGAATTTTATGAAAAGCCTACTGCTGAGCGTAAGCGTAAAGCCGCAGCTGCAGTAAAGCGTCATGCTAAAAAAGTTCAACGCGAACAACGTCGTCACGAACGCCTGTATTAAGTTTCACAGGTCAAGTGCAAACAAAGCCCGGATTCGTCCGGGTTTTGTCGTTTTACTGAAGTGATCCAGCAGCACGCGCACTGACGCACAGCCTCATGCTGTTATCGTCAAGCAAAGCTACGTTTAAACACAACATCGACACACTTAGCAAAACTTCCATAACAGTTGACTGTCCAATTGCTCGCAGCCCCATAAAGCCTGCCCGCATTCAATACTGCAGTGGCATAACTCAAGCATTGTAGGAGCTTCATGGCCGGATTAATTGCACAAGGTTTTATTGATGACTTACTCAACCGCACCGACATCGTCGAAGTGGTCAGTTCGCGCATCCAGCTGAAAAAATCCGGACAGAATTACACGGCTTGCTGCCCTTTTCACCAAGAAAAATCACCCTCATTTAGCGTTAACCAGCAAAAACAGTTTTATTACTGCTTTGGTTGCGGCGCTGGCGGTAATGCGCTGGGTTTTATTATGGATCACGACCACCTTGATTTTCCTGAGGCGGTTGCAGAGTTGGCTCAACGTGCTGGCGTTGAAGTAGAGCGCGAAGCCAGTAACAGCAGTACACCACACAAACCACGCCCAGCAGTTGATTCACCTTTGTACGCTCTGTTATCGGCGGCTAGCGCTTATTACCGTGACGCACTGAAAAACCATCCACAGCGCCACGCCGCGGTCAACTACTTAAAAAATCGCGGCGTGTCTGGTGTTATTGCTCGTGACTTTGCCTTAGGTTTTGCACCGCCGGGCTGGGATAACCTGAGCAAGCATTTGGGCGGTGATAGCCTGCAAGAAAAAGCCCTGTTGGATGCCGGTTTACTGGCTGAAAACGCAGATAGCAAACGCCGTTATGACCGCTTTCGTGATCGTATTATTTTCCCCATTCACGACTCTCGCGGCCGTATTATTGGCTTTGGTGGGCGCGTACTGGGTGATGACAAACCCAAGTATTTAAACTCCCCAGAAACCGCAGTCTTTCATAAAGGCCAAGAGTTATACGGCCTGTATGAAGCACGCAAGCATAACCGCCAACTCAACGAAATCATTGTGGTTGAGGGCTACATGGACGTCATCGCGCTCGCTCAACAAGGCCTGCGCAACGCGGTTGCTACACTCGGCACAGCCACCAGCGAAGAACATATCAAACGTTTATTTCGTGTGGTACCCAGCATTTTATTTTGCTTTGACGGTGATAATGCAGGACGCAAAGCCGCGTGGCGTGCGCTCGAAGCCACCTTAGGCAACTTAAAAGATGGTCAGCAAGCACGCTTCTTATTTGTGCCTGACGGTGAAGACCCCGACAGCCTGATTCGCAGCGAAGGCCTAGAGGCCTTTCAAGCCCGTATAGCCCAACAAGCAGTGGCATTAACCGAATACTTTTTCACTCACCTTGCTGAAGATGTGAATATTGATTCACTCGAAGGTAAGGCGCACATGGCCACCTTAGCCGCGCCGCTGATTGAACGTATTCCTGGTGCTAATTTACGCGCACTGATGCGCCAAAAGCTGACACAAATCACCGGCTTAAACAGCGCGCCACCTGAACCGCAGACCGAATCTGCGCCAGATTGGGCATCAATGCCCGACTACGCCGCCGACGCTGGTGATTTTGACTCATACCAAGATTTCAACACAAACGACTACGCCAGCATGCCCACCAGCACTGCAGCCAAACCGTTTAAGAAATACGACCGCGGTGATAAGCCTTGGTCGCCCAAAGGCTCTGCTCCACGCCAATCAAAACGTGTGCAGATTGCCGTAGAAACCCCGCACCTGGCCGCCCTGCGTACCTTGTTGCATCATCCACACCTTGCATTAAAAGTTGATACCGCGAGTAAATTGGCAGCAGAAGATGACCTTTACGCTCAATTGCTCGTCTCATTGCTCGAAGCGTTACAAAAAAGCCCACATTTAAAGCCTTTACAGCTGATGACACGCTGGTACGGCACCGAACAGGGCGATCTTTTACTAGCCTTAGCTGAAAAAGAATGGTTGATTGACGAAGACAACCTTGAACAACAATTTTTCGACACCATAACTCGTTTAGCGACACGTCAACGTGAGCGTCTTATCGAGCAATTACTCCATAAGGCTCGTTCCGATGCGCTTTCGAGTGAAGAAAAACAACACTTGCGTGAATTGTTTGAACAACATAACAATGCGCCAAGTACCGCCGAAACTGGCAATTAAGCTGCGATATACAGTATAATATGCGACTTAATTGCCGTTCGGCCCAGACCTTTCATGGATAGGGTGATATGTCCGCAAAAGCACAACAATCTCGTTTGAAAGAATTAATCGCCCTCGGTCGCGAGCAGGGATACCTGACTTACGCTGAGGTCAATGACCACCTGCCTGAAGATATTTCTGACCCCGAACAGGTCGAAGATATTATTCGCATGATCAATGACATGGGAATTAATGTCTCTGAAGCTGCTCCAGATGCTGACTCTCTGCTCTTAGCAGGCTCAGATACTGATGAATCAGCTGCTGAAGAAGCCGCTGCTGCATTAGCTGCTGTTGAAACAGATATTGGCCGCACCACTGACCCTGTGCGCATGTATATGCGTGAAATGGGTACAGTCGAGCTCTTGACCCGTGAAGGCGAAATTGAAATCGCCAAACGTATCGAGGAAGGTATCCGTGAAGTCATGGGCGCTATCGCTCACTTCCCAGGTACCGTTGCTGGCATTCTCGACAGTTTTGACCACGCTATTACCGAAGGCACTCGCCTCACCGACATCTTCAACGGCTATATCGATGCCGATGATGAAATTGCTGTGCAGCCTACACCAGCGGCTATTAAAGCAACTGCTGAAGCAAAAAAAGCAAAAGATGACGAGGACGACGAAGACGCCGAGGAAGCTGAGGAGGAAGAGGAAGAAGCTGGTGACGGCGGTCCTGATCCTGAAGTAGCAAAAGAGCGTTTTGGTGCAGTCGCCGAGCAATTAGCTAAAGTTGAAAAAATCCTGCTCAAAAGCAAGCGCAATAGCAAAACAGCCGTTGCAGCATTGCAAGAGCTTGCCGAATTGTTTATGCCCATCAAATTGGTCCCTAAGCAATACGATGCGCTGGTTGCACATGTGCGTGATGCTTTACAACGCTTACGCACTCAAGAGCGTGCGATTATGCAGCTTTGTGTACGCGATGCGCGTATGCCACGTACTGACTTCCTCAAGCACTTTCCAGGCAACGAAGTTGACCTTGAATGGGCGGTTAAGCTCAGCGAAGGCAAGTCACGTTATGCCGCTAATCTTGTGCCTTTAGTTGAAGAAATTCAGCGTAACCAGCAAATCTTGATCGACTTGGAAAAAGAAACTTCTTTAACCATCCTCGAAATCAAAGATGTGAACCGTCGCATGTCGATCGGTGAAGCCAAAGCCGGTCGCGCCAAGAAAGAAATGGTTGAAGCCAACTTGCGTCTGGTTATTTCCATTGCGAAAAAGTACACCAACCGTGGTTTACAATTCTTGGATCTGATTCAAGAAGGTAATATCGGCTTGATGAAAGCAGTGGACAAGTTTGAATACCGTCGTGGTTATAAGTTCTCCACCTATGCCACTTGGTGGATTCGCCAAGCCATTACCCGTTCGATCGCTGACCAAGCACGCACCATCCGTATTCCTGTGCATATGATTGAGACCATCAACAAGCTCAACCGTATCTCACGCCAAATGCTGCAAGAAATGGGTCGCGAACCCACGCCTGAAGAGCTGGGCGAACGTATGGAAATGTCGGAAGACCGTGTACGCAAGGTCTTGAAGATTGCTAAAGAGCCGATCTCAATGGAAACCCCCATTGGTGACGATGAAGACTCACATTTAGGTGACTTTATCGAAGACTCCACGATGCAATCACCGATTGATATTGCCACGGTTGAAAGCTTGAAAGAGTCCACCCGTGACGTATTGAGCGGCCTGACCGAGCGTGAGGCAAAAGTGCTGCGTATGCGTTTTGGTATTGATATGAATACTGACCATACCCTTGAAGAAGTCGGCAAACAGTTTGACGTCACCCGTGAGCGGATTCGTCAAATCGAAGCCAAAGCACTGCGCAAATTGCGCCACCCATCACGCAGTGAGCATTT
>CANRHT010000019.1 GCA_947630465.1 uncultured Pseudomonadaceae bacterium | reverse complement strand
AGGGCAAAATCAGCCTCTAAAGCAGCGGCCAGATCTGTCGTCTGTGCCTTGCAGTGTTGTTTCGCCGCTAATACCAAAGCAAATGCTGCGGCTACGCCAATCGCTGGCGCACCACGTACGCGCATCTCACTAATGGCCAAGGCGACATCAACGGCACTGTCATAGCGCTGCCATACTTCCTGTTGCGGCAACAAACGTTGATCAAGCAAATATAAGGCTCCATCACGCCATTCAAGCGCTGTGACTTTTTCTGCGGCACGCATCTGTTCAACTATCATGGCTATGACCCCTTGAAAAATAAGTGATTATAACCGACCCTGCTGTTAAAACCGCCTAACAACTGTGTCTCTAGGCATTGCTACAGCGTCAGAGCCCGTATTAAGCGTTTTAGATGTAAATCTTTTTAAGCAGGAAGCCACGCATGCCGCATTCGCCGTTAGATTGTTTGTTATTACCCCAATGGCTGGTGCCAGTTGAGCCCGCAGGTGTGGTGTTGAAAAACTATGCGATTGGCATTCGCGGTGACCGTATCGCCTTAATCGCACCGCGCGAGCAAGCATTAAAGTACCCCTGCGCCGATATTCGTGAATTGCCTAACACCCTGCTCACTCCCGGCTTAATTAATGCTCACGGTCATGCCGCCATGACTTTATTTCGCGGCCTTGCAGATGACCTGCCTTTACAGGTGTGGCTGAAAGAGCATATTTGGCCTGCAGAGCTTAAATGGGTGGATGAAGATTTTGTCCGCGACGGTACTGACTTAGCCATTGCCGAGCAGCTAAAAAACGGCATCAGTTGTTTTTCTGACATGTACTTTTACCCCAGCATTGCCTGCCAGCAAGTGCACAGCAGTGGTATTCGCGCACAAATTACAATCCCTATCCTCAATATGCCCATTCCTGGCGCCCGCGATCCAGCGCTGGCACTGCGCGACGGTTTACAGTTATTTGACGACTTCAAACAGCATCCGCGCTTGAGTCTTGGCTTTGGCCCGCATGCGCCTTATACGGTGAACGATCCTGAGCTGGAAAATATTGTGATGCTGGCGGCGCAGCTGGATGCGCCCATTCAAATGCATGTGCATGAAACGGCATCTGAAGTGCAACACAGTATCGACAAATACGGCGAGCGTCCTCTGGCACGCTTAGCCCGTCTTGGCTTACTCGGGCCGCGTTTTCAAGCTGTGCATATGACACAAGTGAATGATGAGGATATTGCGCTACTGACACAAAGCAATAGCAGTGTGATTCATTGCCCTGAATCCAACTTAAAATTAGCCAGCGGTTTTTGCCCGATTGAGCGCTTATGGAATGCGGGTATCAATGTCGCTATTGGCACCGACGGCGCCGCCAGCAATAACAATTTAGACCTGCTAGGCGAAACACGTACCGCCGCTCTGCTGGCCAAGGCCGTAGCACAATCAGCCGGTGCTATTGATGCACATCGCGCGCTACGCATGGCAACTTTAAACGGCGCACGCGCTTTGGGTTTAGACGAGCACACGGGGTCACTTGAGGTGGGCAAACTGGCCGATATAGCGGCATTCAATTTCAGTGACCTCAGTGTACAGCCCGTGTACGACCCTGTTTCGCAGTTGATTTATGCTGCCGGACGCAACTGTGTTGAACATCTGTGGGTGGGCGGCAAACAGCTGCTTAAGGATCGCAAACTGGTACGCATGGATGAAGAAAAAATAATTACTAAAAGCCAATACTGGGCCAGTAAAATATCAAACAAATCAATTACTTAAGCGTACTACTTAAAGCAGTCTATTAGGCTAAGCGGCTGTCGCAAGTGATCCCTAAGGCACTTCTTGGAAAAAACTGGCATGATATGCAGCTTAAGTCGCAGCCATATCGTACAGGACAGAATCATGAGCAACGTAGACCATGCTGAAATTGCGAAATTTGAAGCCCTAGCCCATCGCTGGTGGGATCGTGAAAGCGAATTTAAACCCTTACATGATATTAATCCGTTACGCGTTAACTGGATTAATGAGCGTGTCTCTTTAGCAGGCAAGCAGGTACTCGACGTCGGTTGCGGCGGCGGCATTTTAAGCGAGGCGATGGCGCAACGCGGCGCTCAGGTTACCGGTATTGATATGGGTGAAGCGCCCCTGGCAGTGGCTCGCTTGCACCAACTGGAAACAGAGGTGGATGTCACTTACCGACAAATTACCGCAGAAGCCTTAGCCGAAGAGATGCCCGGCCAGTTTGATGTGGTGACTTGTCTTGAAATGCTGGAGCACGTACCTGATCCCGCGTCAATTATCCGCGCCTGCTATACCTTAGTGAAGCCGGGCGGTCAGGTGTTTTTTTCGACCATTAATCGCAACCCTAAAGCCTATTTATTTGCCATTATCGGTGCTGAGTACATCATGCGTATGCTGCCGCGCGGGACTCACGACTTTAAGAAATTCATCCGTCCCTCCGAGCTGGGTGCATGGAGTCGTGCTGCAGGTTTGCAGGTGCAGGATATTATTGGCCTCACTTATAACCCGCTCACTAAACGCTACAAACTTGAAGCAGACGTGGATGTGAACTACATGTTGCACACCACTAAGGATGCCTAATGCGCATTCAAGCTGTTTTGTTTGATATGGACGGCACGCTGCTGGACACCGCTAAAGACTTTTACGACATTGTTCAGCGTATGCGTGCCGACCATGGTCTGCCGCCACTGTGTGATGAAGCTGATTTTCGTCAGCATATTTCACGCGGTGCACAAACCATGGTGGCCTATGCTTTAGAGATGCCGCTCGACCATCCAGAGCTGGATGCACAGCGCATCGACTTTTTAGCCCGCTACGATCAGCAGTATGCTCAACTAACAGAGCCCTTTCCCGGCGTACTTGATCTGCTGGCACGTTTAGAGAAAGCAGGTATTCGCTGGGGCGTTGCCACCAATAAGCCACTGCGTTTTGCTCAGCCGATTATGGAGCATTTGCAGCTCGCAACGCGCAGCGCTGTTTTACTCTGCCCTGAGCATGTGGCCAACAGTAAACCCGCACCAGATATGCTGCTGGCAGCCTGCGAGCAATTACAACTTGATCCTCGCCAAGTGGTGTATGTCGGCGATGATCAACGTGATATTGATGCAGGCCGCGCCGCCAATATGCACACGGTCGCGGTGCGTTATGGCTATAACCCGCGCGAAGACAACCCCGCAAACTGGGGCGCTGATGCAGTCATTGAGTGCATCAACGAGCTCGAACCCTTATTAGCAGCCCAGTGTTTTTGCTGATGCGCGCCTGATTTGGCAGCGCGATCCCAGCACAGCACTGAGCCTACTGGCTGATTGAATTTATTTTAAAGAGATAAGTTATGTTTGATTACACTGCACCTGCTGGACTTCTCAATGAGCGTATTATTCTAGTAACCGGCGCAGGCCGTGGTATTGGTGCAGCTGCAGCGCGCACCTACGCTGCCCATGGCGCAACCGTTTTATTACTGGGTAAAACAGAAAAGCACCTCAATGCTGTCTACGATGAGATCGTCGCCGCTGGCAACCCTGAGCCGGTAGTGATTCCTTTGGATTTGGAGCGAGCCAGCCAAGAAGCCTACAACGAACTGGCGGCAATGATTGAAGCGGAATTTGGACGTTTAGACGGCTTGCTGCATAACGCCTCCATTCTGGGGCCGCGCACACCGCTAGAACAGCTATCAGGCGAGAACTTTGCCAAAGTCATGCAAATTAATGTCAATGGTATGTTCACCCTCAATAGCGCCATGCTGCCACTGTTGCGCTTATCTAAAGACGCTTCAGTCATTTTCACTTCCAGCAGCGTCGGACGTAAAGGCCGTGCCTACTGGGGTGCCTATGCCGTGTCTAAGTTTGCCACCGAAGGCTTAATGCAAGTGATGGCCGATGAATTGGACGATACCGCTATTCGCGCAAACAGTCTCAATCCTGGTGCTACCCGCACAGATATGCGTGCCCACGCTTACCCTGGCGAGAACGCACTGAACAACCCAACACCAGACGACATCATGCCGCTGTATTTGTACTTAATGGGTCCTGCGAGCACTGGCGTCACTGGACAGGCATTCAACGCACAATAAAGCTTAGCGCCTAACTTCCCGCGTCAACCCACCAGCGCTCTAACCGATCAGGTCAGCGCTGGCAACCCTTCTCTGCAGCCTGCAGCACAGCCCCTTGCCATCCAGCAGCATCGCGAATGGCAGCTGAGACTAATCAATCGCCTCGTCATAATGTTGTCTGCACTGATATGGCTGCTAAAAAGTGATGGCAATATGCAATGTTTTTTTGACGCTTTTATTTTAACACAGCATAAGTCATTGTTTATAAAGGTCTTTATAAAAGTGGCACGATAATAGCTTTAACTTAAGCAAGATCGTTTAAGGTGAAGCTATTATTATGAATACTCAACCCACTGCCAACATTATTAATATTGAACAAAGCCCAGTTAAACGCTTTGCTAGCAAGGCTAAAACCTTACCTCGTATAGCTTTATCTCATGCTGAATTGCGTCAGTTGCTCTCTATGCAACTGCAAAGCACTTTAGATATTAAAGCGATCCTTGAGATGTTTTTTAAAACAACTCAGCAACTGATCAGCTATGACTCGCTCGCTTATAAACATGAAGCGCACGCTATCAATACCGAGTTAGCGGTTAGCAAACAACATAGCGTGACCTACAACCTCAATTATCAAGGCGAGTACTTAGGCGATATTATTTTTACGCGCAACAGTGTTTTTCTTGAGGAAGAGCTCGGTGATTTTGAGTCCATTATTGCCAGCTTAATTTTCCCACTGCGCAATGCACTGCTTTATAGCGCCGCGTTGAAAAATGCTCTACAAGATGCTCTAACAGGTGTCGGCAACCGCGTGGCTATGCAGCAAACACTGCAGCGTGATATCGACACAGCACAACGCCATAAACAAGCGCTGTCGGTGTTAATGATTGATATTGATTACTTTAAGCGTATCAACGACACCTACGGCCACAGCACAGGCGACACAGTGCTGACCCAGGTGGCTAAGATGATTGAAAACCAACTGCGTGCGACCGATGCTTTGTTTCGTTACGGTGGTGAGGAGTTTTTAGCGGTGCTGCCCAATACCTGTCAGCAGCATGCGCTGCTGGTTGCAGAGCGCTTACGTCATGACTTGGAAACGCTGGTGATTCATGATGGTCAACATGCGATATCAGTCACCGTCAGTATCGGCTGCGCAACATTACGCAGCGACGATTCGCTACAGACGATACTGCAGCGTTCTGACGTGGCTTTATATGCAGCAAAGAATAATGGTCGTAACCAAGTACAAGTGGCGCTATAAATCAGCGTCACTTGCACCATCATGCTACTTACTCAGGACGCAAACGACGCACTGGCGCATTGCGAGTGCTAGCCGGTGATTTTCGCGCGCTAGAAGGCGATTTATCACGCGGTTTTCTAGAGTCCTTAGCAAACTCAGCAGGCTGATCTTTGTTGGTGGTATACACCGTTTTATCCGCACCGCGGCGTGCATTACGCACAGGCGTAACGGGCTTCGCCGTTTTACGCTGCTGACGATCCAATTTGTCTTTAGCTTTCTCGCTCATCTCTGGCAATAAAATCGGCTCAAGGCCCACTTCTTTACTGAGAATATCAATCTCGGCCTGACCCATTTCACGCCAGCGCCCCATGCTTAACTCTGAAGTTAAGAAGACCGGTCCAAAACGCACACGCTTCAAGCGGCTGACCACTACGTCTTGTGATTCCCATAAACGACGCACTTCACGGTTACGCCCTTCCATCACCACGCAGTGGAACCAACGGTTATAGCCTTCGCCACCGGGCGCTGCTTGCACGTCAGTAAACTTAGCCGGACCATCTTCAAGCATTACACCTTTTTTAAGGTTTTCAATCATTTCTTCGGTGACTTCACCACGCACACGCACCGCATACTCACGGTCCATCTGATAAGAGGGGTGCATTAAGCGGTTGGCTAATTCACCATCGGTGGTGAACATCAACAGACCTGTAGTGTTGATATCTAAACGGCCAATATTGATCCAGCGACCGGTGTGCGGGCGCGGTAAGCGATCAAATACGGTTGGGCGACCCTCAGGGTCATTGCGCGTACAGACTTCACCTTCTGGCTTGTTGTAAATAATCACGCGGCGCTGCAAGTAGGTTTCAGCGCTTTGCTTCAATGGACGGCCATCAACGGTAATAGCATCCAAGGCATCAACACGTGCGCCCAGTTTCGCCACGCGTGAGTTCACCAATACGCGACCATCGCTGATCCACTGCTCAATATCGCGACGTGAGCCAAAGCCCATGCGCGCTAATACTTTCTGCAGTTTTTCGCCAACCGGTGCTACCGCACCTTTCTTGGCTTTATCTTCTTGGGTTTTTGCGCCTGCTGGTGCAGCAGTCTTTTTGGTTTTATCGTTCATATCAAGCACCTCCCGGTGGGTCGCTTTCAGTTATTAAATTGCAAAGAGTGCAAGCTGCGTATCATACGCGCCGCACAACCAATAGACGATATAAATCAATCGTCACGCTGGGTTAAATGCCAGGCTTGGTGAATCTTTTTATTACGCGCAAAGTCAGGGTCAAAGGTTTGTGCGCTAATATGAGTCACCTGATAACGCGCTTCAATACTTTCATCCATCACAAAACGGCGGAAATTATTAGAGAAATACAGACTGCCACCGGGTGCTAAACGCGCCATAGCACGATCGAGCAACAACACGTGGTCGCGCTGAATATCAAACACATCGTCCATGCGTTTGGAATTAGAGAACGTCGGCGGATCTAAGAAAATCAAATCATAACTTTCACGGTCATTTTCCAGCCACACCATCACGTCAGCATGCACAAGGTTGTGTTTATCTGAGAAACCATTGAGCGCAAGATTACGCTTAGCCCAATCTAAATAGGTTTTTGATAAATCAACGCTGGTGGTACTGCGTGCACCACCTTTTGCAGCATGCACTGTGGCAGCAGCGGTATAGCAAAATAAGTTTAGGAAACGTTTGCCCGCTGCTTCTTTTTGGATACGCATACGCATTGGACGGTGATCCAAGAACACACCAGTATCCAAATAATCAGTTAAGTTCACCAGCAGCTTTACGCCACCCTCAACGATATGCATAAACTGTCCACGCTCGGCTTGGCGCTCATACTGACGCGTGCCGGCTTGACGCTCGCGACGTTTAATCACAATACGCTCAGGCGGTACATCCAAGACGGTTGGAATCGCAGCTAAAGCATCGAGAAAACGGCCTTTAGCCTTTTCCGGATCAATGGTTTTGGGTGCAGCATATTCTTGCACATGCACCCAATCCGCATAAATATCCACGGCCAAAGCATATTCAGGCATATCAGCATCGTACAAACGGTAGCATTCAACCTGCTCTTTGCGCGCCCATTTGCCCAGTTGTTTGAGATTTTTCTGCAGGCGATTGGCAAACATCTGCCCGCCTTCACTTAAGCGTGCGGTTTCGACTGGAGTGACGGCATTGCGCTCAGGCTCACCGGTTAAACGTGGTGCTTCGTCATAATCATCGGTTACAGCACCTGGCTTGGCGTGACTGGTCATGCGATCAGAGAGCACGAAACGCTCAGGCTGTACTTGGAATAACAATAGGCGACACGGCAACGCACCATTAAACAGCGAATACTGTTTATGGCTGCGTAAACCCATACGTTTACCCAACTGCGGCGCACCCGTAAAGACCGCCGCTTGCCAACCTAAACAGGCACTGCGTAAACGCTCACCCAAGTACTGATAGAGATAGAGCAAGCTGGCTTCATCGCCCAAACGCTCACCGTATGGCGGGTTAGTGACCACCAGTCCGGTTTGACCTTGATCGGGTTTAGGCTCAAAGGTTGCCAACTCACCTTGATAAATATTGACCCAGCCCGACAAACCCGCACGTTCGATATTATTGCGTGCGGGCTGAATCAAACGCGGATCGCCTTCATAGCCGCGAATCCACAAGGGTGGCTTAGACAAACCAATCTCGGCGCGCTCCTGCGCTTCCTCATAGAGCGGCTGCCAGATCGCTGGATCATGACCAAGCCAGTTACTAAAGCCCCAACGCTCACGGCGTAAATTGGGTGCGATATCCGCTGCCATCAGCGCACCTTCAATCAAGAACGTACCCACACCGCACATTGGGTCAGCTAAAGCAGCGCCTTGTTTGGCCAGCTCCGGCCAGCCTGCGCGTAGCAAAATGGCGGCTGCAAGGTTTTCTTTTAAGGGCGCAGCACCCTGCTGTAAACGGTAGCCACGCTGGTGCAAGCTGGTGCCAGATAAATCCAGCGATAATGTGGCTTCACCACGGTTGATATGCAAATGCACCCGTACATCGGGGCTGATTTTATCAACTGATGGGCGATTACCTTCTTTATCACGCAAGGCATCAACTATCGCATCTTTAACTTTAAGCGCACCAAAGTGAGTGTTATCAATGCCGGAACCGCGCCCCGTAAACTCCACAGATAAGGTGCCATTGGCTTGTAAATGCTCTGACCAGTCGATGTCATTCACACCGTGGTACAGGTCTTCAACCGTTTTGACGCTAAAGCGTTTAAGCACCAACAGCACGCGATTCGCCAGTCGAGACCACAAGCACATGCGATAAGCCGCCTGCATGGTGCCGCGCCCAGAGACACCGGATAATTGCTCACGCGCATCGGTTAAGCCGAGCGTTTGCGCTTCTGCAAGCAGCAAGCCCTCAAGGCTCTTGGGGCAGGTTAAATAGAGTTCAACTTCTTTATTGGCGGGCATAAATTTTCCAGTAGGTGCTTAAATCAAAACTTTATAATGCGTGTCGATAAAGACCAGTCAAACTGACCACTCATCGATTTATATACATTTGTGCTGCTGCGTCATGCTGAATCTTCATGGATCTGCTCGGAATCAAGCAGCCAGCCACAGCGACTGTTAGTACGTCTTTATCTCATATGAGCCATGTTTATCGCGCCACTTATGCTTTTCACGTTAAAAACAAGAGCAATCTAGATGAAAACGATCTTTCCATCCTGACTTTAATTTAGTTAGAACTCTTATGTGCTTACGCATTGAGCTGTGCACGTCACTCATCTTGGAGCATATGAGTTTCTTAATTTTTGAAGTATACGGCTTTATCATCAAGCCGACGGTAACATTCTTGTCAATAACTGAGGGCAACACCCAATGAGAAAACTCAAGCGTGATCCGTTAGAACGTGCTTTTTTACGTGGTTACCAACATGGTGTCACTGGCAAATCACGGGAACTCTGTCCATTTAATTTATTATCCGCTCGCCAAGCTTGGTTAAACGGCTGGCGTGAGGGACGTTCCGACAACTGGGATGGCTTCCGCGGTACCGCTGGCCTGCATCGTCTCAATGAGCTCAACGCGGTAGGCTAATTCACCGCAGGTAACGTGAGATGCAAACACATCTATAGCACTCACGTTACCCTGAATAAAATCAGCGCTTGCCTAATACACCCGCAACCGCATCAACACTTGAACGAATCAACTCAGGGCCTTTATAAATAAAGCCAGAATAAATCTGCACTAAACTTGCACCTGCCTCAATTTTTTCCGCAGCATGCTGCCCTTCAGTAATGCCTCCCACGGCAATAATCGGTAAACGTCCAGCCAGCGTTTCAGCCAATACACGTACCACATGGGTACTTTGTTCACGTACAGGCGCACCTGACAAGCCACCGGCTTCATCAGCATGCTGCATGCCTGCAACACCTTCGCGTGACACCGTGGTATTGGTCGCAATCACTGCATCCATACCGGTCTCTAGCAAAATATGCGCAACTTCCACTATTTCTTCATCGCTCATATCTGGAGCGATTTTAATAGCCAGCGGTACACGCTTACCGTGCAACACTGTCAGTTCTTGTTGACGCTGGCTGAGGGCGCTGAGCAAGTTGCGTAATGAATCGCCAAACTGCAAAGAGCGTAAACCTGGTGTGTTCGGTGAGCTGACATTGACAGTAATATAGCTGGCGCTGCCATACACTTTATCCATGCACAACAAATAGTCATCGGCGGCATTTTCCACAGGTGTGTCAAAGTTTTTACCGATATTAATGCCCAGCACACCACTGAATTTTGCGTTCTGCACTCGAGCCAACAAGTGATCAACACCGAGGTTATTAAACCCCATACGATTGATTACACCTTCTGCGGCAGGCAAACGAAATAAACGCGGTTTTGGATTACCCGGTTGCGCACGCGGCGTTATTGTACCAATTTCAATAAATCCAAAACCTAAGCCCGACAGACCTAAAATGGCATCGCCATTCTTATCTAAACCTGCAGCCAAACCGACTGGATTAGGAAACTCGATACCCATCACGGAGACTGGCAATGCCGCAGGTTGTTTTACCAAACGATGGGTTAAACCTAAACGCCCTGCAGCGCCTAACGTATCAATGGTCAGTTCGTGTGCGGTTTCTGGGGATAATTTAAAAAGTAGACGACGTGATAAATTGTACATAGTTGATGATCAATTTTATAAATAAGAATATGACGATTATAGCGGGTTAAGGCAGCCTACGCAGATCTAATAATTTACCCTGCTCATTAAAGCGCAGCATAAAACTACCGCGTATGCCCTCATGCGTTAAAAAAGGCTGTAAATGTCGCGCCGGCAGACTCACCGTGCGCCCGTCCCTACTGCGTATCAGTACGCGATTAGCAGTACCTTGATATACACGCAAATACTCTTGGGCCGGTATTGAAATATCAAACAATAAACTGAGCATGCTAAACTCGATAAAAGATACGGTGTTTTGTTATTACGCTATCAGTGTACCATGCACTATAGTGTATTTTAGTGGCTGCAAAGGCTCTCAAGTTATTCTTTGGGATTTATAAAATCATGTCTCGACCCAACACATCACGCTCACTGCTTTCACGCCTAGGCGCGTTTTTCAAAAGCTCGAAGAGTGAAACAGATACTTTTTCAGCCGAGCATATTGCCGCGCGGGTAAAACTGCCTTTTACCAACCTGCAGATACCTGAACTGAGCATTTGCTGGAAAAATAATTTATTTTTACAGCATTTGTACGACCTGCCGCGGGGTGCCTTATCCGGCCCAGTGCAAGAAGATAAAGCGCAAGCCCATGCGCTCTTTTCTAAGTTGATAAATAAGGTTATTGATACTGAGTGTGTCATTGATTTACGTGATATTTATGGCTTTTCAGAGTCACTGCCGCACCTTGCTACAACCCCAGATTTAGAAAGCTTTGCCGCACATCCTGAGTGCCGACATATACGCATTATCAGTTACCGTGATTTTGAAAAAACTATTACTCAAGCTGTACCAAGTTTTCTCAGTGATCAGCCCCTCAATTTGCGTCAAGCCAGCTGGCTCGGTGAGCAATTGTTCTGGGCTGATGAGCAATCTGCCTGTGAATTTGCCTGCGCCGTTGTTTATGCGCGTCGCCGCGGTTTAGATCTACCAAAGCGCACCTATATCAGTCGTTACTCGCTCAACACCAGCGTACTGCATACCATTCAAAAAAATTACCATATGCTCATCATGCCCGAGCAAACATGGGCAGATGCTGAGTTTATGGCTATTTTGCTGGGATCACGCAGCCCTTATGCGCGCTTAACATTGGCTAAAAGCCCGACTGCTGTAGAAGTACTGCTGTTATCAAAACGTAATCCGCTTTCAGACACCCTAGGTCGCGGCCTGCGTCGGGCTGGAGCATACGATGCGTGCGATACCCTTATGCAACTGGCAAGCATGCAAAAGTGAGGTTTTATGCAGGTAGCCGCCGCCGATGTACTCATTGAATAAGCGTGCTTGCAAAGCGTTGCATATAAAAAAAGACTGTATATAATGACAGTCACTGTATAAAACAACAGAGCATCATTATGTCGAAGCTAACGAAACGTCAGTCAGAGATTTTAAACTTCCTTAAAAGCTGGATTGAAGATAATGGCTACCCGCCAACCCGCGCTGAAATAGCTAAAGAGCTGGGGTTTAAGTCGCCCAACGCAGCAGAGGATCACCTTAAAGCCCTTGCACGCAAGGGTGCGATTGAAATGATTCCTGGTGCCTCGCGCGGTCTGAAAATAATCGAAACGCTCGATGATCAAGCACTAGCCATCAATGACAATGAACTCCCAGTGATTGGTCGCGTCGCTGCTGGCGAGCCTATTTTAGCTCAACAGCATATTGAAAGTACCTGCCCTGTTAATCCGGCCTTATTCAAACCCCGTGCTGATTACTTATTGCAAGTGAACGGTATGAGTATGAAAGACATCGGCATTCTGGATGGCGACCTCCTCGCAGTGCATATCACCCAAGAAGCACACAATGGCCAAGTTGTAGTCGCGCGTATTGATGATGATGTGACGGTTAAACGTTACAAACGAGATGGCAATACTGTTTGGCTGCTACCAGAAAACACAGATTTTGCGCCGATTAAAGTTGATCTAGAAACACAAGATTTCATTATTGAAGGTTTAAGTGTCGGCATTATTCGCCGCTAGAGAGGTCTTTTATGACGCGCCCAATATCACTGAATCATCGGCAAATTTCTTTGTTTGAACCGCTCTTTAATTTAGAGGGTTCAGCCCTAGCCTCTGCTTTTGATTCGCCACCACGCGCCAAGAAAACGCCTAATGACAGTGAAGATAGCTTATTTAGCGAAATCACTTTATCAGGACAATCCGCACAGTGTTTGCAGTTAATTGCGCCTATTTTGCGTGAACTGAGCGAGGGTGAGAATCACCGCTGGCTCACCTTGATATCACCGCCCGAGCAGATGACAGCGCAATGGTTACGTAATGCTGGGCTGAATCGAGAGCGTATTTTGGTGTTGCGCCCGAGAGGCTTACAAAGCAGTCAAGAACTGGCACGCGAAGCTTTACGTCTAGGTTGCAGCCACACCGTGATCAGCTGGTTTAACCCTTTACCGCGCACTGCTCGTGCTCGACTCATTAGCGCAGCACGAGCAGGTGCTACGCAGATACTGAATATCCGTCAACCCTTCACGATCTGATCCCCCTACAGATCGTTTTCCGCGCTAAGCTTTGCCTAGCGCGGTTTTTTTACGCCTCTAAAACTACTGTGCTAACAGCTTTTCCCACTCTTTAACTTCTTTTTTCGAAGCACCACCCAGCACGTCTAACGCTTGACGCAAACGAAAGCGGGTTAAGTCTGGGCCTAGAATAGTCATGGCATCTAACACTGATACCGAACTGGCTTGCCCCGTAATAGCCGCAAACATCAGCGGCATCATATCGCGCAACTTCAATTCCAACAGCTCACCCGTAGCGTTAATACAGCCAGTGATGCCCTCTTTATCCCACTGACGTAAGCCTTCTAGCTTCCACAGTGTTAACTGCAGTACTTGTCGAACTTGATCACTGCTCAGCTTCTTGTGCGCAAACAACTCAGGCGTCAGCGGCACGCCGCCGGAAAAGAAGAAGCCTGCCAAAGGTGCAATTTCGCTTAAGGTTTCAACACGACCCTGAACATGGGGAGCAATCTTCATTAAGTAGTCGGCATTAAAGGCCCACTCGCGTGCAGCTTCAGCAAACTGATCAACAGTTAAATCACGCAACCACTGACCATTCAGCCAAGACAGTTTTTCCACATCAAAGATAGGACCACCCAAAGACACACGATTGATATCAAAGTGCTCAATCATATCTTCTAAAGAGAATTTTTCGCTCTCATCCGGCATTGACCAGCCCATGCGTCCTAAGTAGTTCAGCATGGCTTGTGGCAAATAGCCCATGCGCTCGTAGAAGTTGATTGAAGTTGGGTTTTTACGCTTCGACAACTTGCTTTTATCAGGGTTACGCAACAACGGCATATAGCATAAAACCGGTTGCTCCCAACCAAAATACTCATACAGCTTAATCAGCTTGGGTGCCGATGGCAGCCACTCTTCACCACGCAGAACGTGGGTGATACCCATCAAATGGTCATCCACCACGTTGGCTAAAAAGTAAGTGGGCAAACCGTCGGCTTTCATCAAGACCTGCATGTCCATACGATCCCAGCCGATCTCAACGTCGCCACGCAGCATATCTTTAACCACGCAAATGCCTTCTGTCGGCACTTTCATACGAATCACATGCGACTCGCCTGCTGCAACTCGTTGTTGTGCTTCAGCTGGCTCAAGGTGTGCGCAATGCCCATCGTAGGCTGGTGTTTGCTTGTCAGCCATTTGCTGCGCACGCACTTCATTCAGACGCTCAGTGCTGCAGAAACAAGGAAAAGCATCGCCTTGCTCAACCAACTGGTTCGCGTATTTCTTATAAATATCGGCACGTTCACTTTGACGATAGGGACCATGCGGGCCACCTACATCTGGGCCTTCATCCCATTCAATACCTAACCAGCGCAGCGCATCATAAATTTGCTGTTCTGATTCAGGGCTGGAGCGCACCTGATCAGTATCTTCAATACGTAAAATAAATTGACCACCGTGCTGACGGGCAAAACACATATTAAAGAGTGCGATATACGCGGTGCCAACGTGCGGATCACCAGTTGGAGAAGGTGCAATACGGGTACGTACAGTGGTCATTATGGGTACTCAACATGTAGATATAAAATTTCTAGCGCGCATCTTAGCAAATTTTCAGCGACTCGCCCCAATCAGCAGAGCGATCAACGCAAGATGCAAGGCTCTATAACGTCTCTAGTGACTCGATTAAACATCCAGCAAGCGCAAGCGTAGGCGCTGTACCTCATCGCGCATCTGCGCTGCTGCTTCAAATTCAAGGTCACGTGCCAGCTGATACATTTGCTCTTCCAGCTGTTTAATGCGCTTGGTAATGTCTTTCGGTGTGCGCATCTGCTGATCGTATTCTGCAGCTTGCTCAGCAGCGCGCTCTTGGGCTTTACGTTTATTGCTGCGCGAGCCGGGTACAACCGCACCTTCCATAATGTCTTTGACACTCTTTTTTACCCCGATCGGGACAATATTGTGTTGAGTGTTAAAGGCAATTTGTTTTTCACGGCGGCGATTGGTTTCATCAATCGCACGCTCCATCGAGCCGGTCATGCGATCGGCATACAAAATAGCTTTACCATTGAGGTTACGTGCGGCGCGACCAATGGTTTGAATCAGTGAGCGCTCGGAACGTAAAAAGCCTTCTTTATCCGCATCAAGAATAGCGACCAATGACACCTCAGGCATATCCAAGCCTTCACGCAGTAAGTTAATCCCCACCAACACATCAAATACGCCCATGCGCAGATCACGGATAATTTCTACGCGCTCCACAGTATCAATATCGGAGTGCAAATAACGCGCACGAATATCATGATCACCTAAGTATTCCGTGAGGTCTTCAGACATACGTTTGGTGAGCGTGGTAACCAACACGCGCTCATCCACTGCTACTCGTGCATTGATTTGTGAGAGTAAATCATCCACTTGGGTGACAGCTGGACGTACCTCAATCTCTGGGTCAATTAAACCTGTTGGGCGCACCACCTGCTCCACCACTTGCCCAGCATGCTCGGCTTCATAGTTACCGGGGGTGGCTGAGACAAAAATCGTTTGCGGGCTGACCGCTTCCCATTCATCAAAACGCATGGGACGGTTATCCAGCGCGGATGGCATACGGAAACCATAGTTCACCAAGTTTTCTTTACGTGAACGGTCACCTTTGTACATCGCGCCAATTTGCGGCACAGACACGTGCGACTCATCAATAATCAGCAGCGCATTATCTGGCAGATAATTGTACAAAGTGGGCGGCGGCGCACCGGGCTTACCCCCCGACAAATAGCGCGAGTAGTTTTCAATACCGTTGCAGTAGCCCAGCTCTAAAATCATCTCAATATCAAAACGAGTGCGCTGATCTAAGCGCTGCGCTTCAACCAGCTGATCATTATTGCGAAAGTATTCTAAGCGCTCAGCCAACTCGAGTTTAATCTGCTCAACGGCTTCGAGTAGCGTTTCTCGAGGCGTGACATAGTGCGACTTAGGATAAAAAGTAAAGCGCGGCAGCTTGCCAATCACTTTACCGGTCAGTGGATCAAAGGCGCTGATACTTTCCACTTCGTCATCAAACAGCTCAATGCGAATCGCTTCAAAATCAGACTCGGCCGGATACACGTCAATCACATCACCGCGCACACGAAAGGTCGCTCGGGAGAAATCCACCTCGTTACGGGTGTACTGCAAGTCAGCTAAACGCGCTAATAAATCACGCTGATTAATCTGATCACCACGATCCAAGTGCACGACCATTTTCAAGTAACTTTCTGGGCTGCCCAAACCATAAATACAAGACACCGTAGCCACAATAATAACGTCGGGACGCTCTAATAAAGCCTTGGTCGCAGATAAACGCATCTGCTCGATATGGTCATTGATCGAGGCGTCTTTTTCAATAAAAGTGTCTGAAGCGGCAACATAGGCTTCCGGCTGATAGTAATCGTAATAGGAAACGAAATACTCCACCGCATTATTGGGAAAAAACTCTTTAAACTCGCCATAGAGCTGCGCGGCAAGGGTTTTATTGGGCGCTAAAATAATCGCTGGACGCTGTACCTGCTGAATGACGTTGGCCATGCTGAAGGTTTTACCCGAGCCGGTGACCCCGTGCAGCGTTTGATGGGAGAGTCCAGATTCTATACCGGCAACCAGTTTGCGAATGGCTTCAGGCTGATCACCAGCGGGCTGAAATTGTGTAACAAGCTCAAAGCGCGACATGCAAACCTCTAATAGCAGCGCGGCAAACACCGCAAAAAACCGCAACATATACTGGTTGCGTAAGAATCTTATCGAGTTTGCTATAATACCTGTCGAATCGCGCTGCGTCTCGGCGCAGTGTCTGTTAAGCTAATGCCTCCATTCCATAATTATCGAGTTCTCTACACATGAGCCTGTTCTCTGCCGTCGAAATGGCGCCACGCGACCCAATCTTGGGTTTGAACGAAGCTTTTAACTCCGATACTCGCCCACATAAGGTTAACCTCGGTGTTGGTGTTTATTACAATGAAGCTGGACGTATCCCCCTTCTTAAAGCGGTTGAATTAGCTGAGAAAGCACGCGCTGAGGCCCATGCCCCACGCGGTTATCTGCCCATTGAAGGTATTGGTACATACGACAGCGCAGTACAAAAATTGCTGTTTGGTGCTGATTCGGAGATGTTGCAATCCGGTCGCATTATTACCAGTCAAGCAATTGGTGGCACCGGCGCCCTAAAAATCGGTG
>CANRHT010000018.1 GCA_947630465.1 uncultured Pseudomonadaceae bacterium | reverse complement strand
CGAAAGTGGTGTGGTTGAGCGTTTGGCTGATACTTCACGTAATGCGCTGATTAATATCGTTACTATAGGTTTGGGTTTGACGGTGGGTTCTAAGTTGTCAGCTGACTCGTTCTTACAAATCAAAACCTTAGGTATCTTAGCACTAGGGATGATTGCCTTTAGTGCTGGTACGGCGATGGGTATTATCATGGCCAAGGTGATGAATAAGTTCAGTACCCATAAAATCAATCCTCTGATTGGTTCGGCGGGTGTGTCGGCGGTGCCAATGGCTGCGCGCGTCTCCAACAAGGTTGGGCTTGAATCCAATCCGCAAAACTTCCTGCTGATGCACGCGATGGGGCCTAACGTGGCTGGCGTGATTGGCTCGGCAGTGGCGGCGGGTGTGTTGCTGAGTTTTGTCGGCGGCTAACACACGCTTTAAATCAGCTGTACAATTTGCAAAGGCTGCCCAAGAGGCGGCCTTTGCAGTTCTAGATGCTTGGTTTTTTAGCGTTAAGTGGACTGATTCTTGCATCGATCGTCAAAGTCATCGCCTTGGCGTCAATATTAAGTGCATTGGTACTTAAATTTTAAAAGAGAACGTTTTGTGAATAACACGCAGCTAAAAAGTAATATGCGCACCGGTGTCGCCTTGCTCAAGCAGGGCAACCTTGGTGTGCCGTTGCTGTTACTGGTCATCTTGGCAATGATGACGCTGCCGATCCCGCCATTTTTATTGGATGTGTTCTTCACCTTTAATATCGCTCTGTCCATTGTTGTGCTGCTGGTAGGTGTGTATGCCATGCGCCCGTTGGACTTCGCTGCGTTTCCGACCATTCTACTGACCGCCACCTTATTACGCTTAGCCCTGAACGTGGCTTCGACCCGTGTGGTTTTATTGCATGGGCATGATGGCGGTGATGCGGCGGGTAAAGTGATTCAAGCCTTTGGTGAGGTGGTGATCGGCGGTAACTACGTGGTCGGTGCCGTGGTCTTTGCCATCTTGATGATCATTAACTTTGTGGTGGTGACCAAAGGTGCGGGGCGTATTTCTGAGGTGAGTGCGCGCTTCACCTTGGATGCCATGCCGGGTAAGCAAATGGCGATTGATGCTGACTTAAACGCCGGTTTAATTGACCAAGAGCAAGCTAAAATCCGCCGCAGTGAAGTGTCGCAAGAGGCAGACTTCTACGGTTCCATGGACGGTGCCAGTAAGTTTGTGCGCGGGGATGCGGTCGCTGGTTTGTTAATTTTATTTATTAACTTATTGGGTGGTATCGCTATTGGTATGGCGCAGCACTCCATGGGTTTTGTTGAGGCCGGTAAGGTTTACGCATTGCTCACTATTGGTGACGGTCTGGTTGCGCAGGTGCCTTCGCTGCTGCTTTCTACTGCCGCTGCGATCATGGTTACCCGCGTCACCACCTCGGAAGATATGGGTGAGCAGATCAGTCGGCAGATGTTTACTTCGCCTAAAGCCTTGGCGGTGTCTGCGGTTATTTTGATTGCGATGGGTGCGGTGCCGGGCATGCCGCACGTGTCTTTTATTGGTTTGGGTTTGTTGGCTGCTGGTGGTGCATATTTAATTTGGAAGCGTGAAAACAAAAAAGAACTCGCTGTTGTAGAAAAAGAGCAGCAGGATCTTGATCAGTTGCCAGCGCCTGTTACCGCTGAGAATCGCGAGCTGGGTTGGGATGATGTGACGCCTGTGGATATGGTCGGCCTGGAAGTGGGTTACCGCCTGATTCCTTTAGTGGATCGCAATCAAGGTGGGCAGTTGCTGGCGCGCATTAAAGGTGTGCGTAAAAAACTGTCGCAAGACTTAGGCTTCTTGATGCCTTCAGTGCATATTCGCGACAACTTGGATTTATTACCCAATGTCTATCGTCTAACGTTAATGGGCGTCACTGTGGCTGAAGCTGAAGTGTATCCCGAGCGTGAATTGGCGATTAATCCGGGTCAAGTTTTTGGCACCCTCAATGGTATTGCGACACATGATCCCGCGTTTGGCTTAGAAGCGGTTTGGGTTGAGCCAACGCAGCGTGATCAAGCGCAGTCGCTGGGCTATACCGTGGTCGATACCAGTACCGTTGTAGCGACGCATCTTAATCAGATTCTCAATAAACATGCGCATGAGCTGTTAGGGCACGAAGAAGTGCAGCAATTGATGCAAGTGTTGGCGAAAAGCTCGCCCAAACTGGCAGAAGAGCTGGTGCCGGGCATGATTTCCCTATCGAGTTTGCTGCGTATTTTGCAGGGCTTGCTGCAAGAACAGGTGCCGGTGCGTGATATTCGCAGTATTGCCGAAGCCATCGCGGAGACGGTAACGCGGAGTCAAGATCCTGACGCTATCGTCGCAGCGGTGCGGGTCGCTTTATCGCGGGCAATCGTGCAAAGCATTGTCGGGCTTGAGCCTGAGCTGCCTGTGATCACCTTAGAGCCAAGGTTGGAACAGATATTGCTTAGTAGTATGCAGAAGGCCGGACAAGGTTCAAGTGAGGGAGTATTGCTTGAACCTGGGATGGCCGAGAAACTACAGCGGTCTCTTATAGAGGCGGCGCAGCGTCAGGAAATGCTAGGCAAGCCAGTGGTACTGCTGGTAGCCGGACAGATTCGAGCCATGATGTCGCGCTTTGCTCGGTTAGCCGTACCCAATATGTATGTGCTGGCTTACCAAGAGATCCCAGATAACAAGCAAGTCACTATCGTGGCAACGGTAGGACAAAATTGATCGAGGGCTGACTTATGCAAGTCAAACGATATTTCGCAGCAGATATGCGCCAAGCAATGAACCGCGTCCGTGAAGAATTAGGTGCCGATGCGGCAATTATTTCTACACGCCGTGTTGCCGGTGGTGTTGAGCTTACTGCAGCCCTTGATTATCAGCCGCAGCCCAGCGTTGCTCGTGCCAACCCTGCGTTAGAAGCCGAGCTGCGTAAGACTCAAGCGCAAATCATGCAAGCCCATGCCAGCTTACAAGCGCGTCAAGAAGGCGGTGTTGCTGGTAAAGAACGTCAGTTATTTGAGCAGGTGATGCAGCATGTCAGTCCTGAGCCTGCAGCGAGCTATGCGCAGCCAGCCGCGCACAACAGTGCCAGCCAAGCTGAGTTTGCAGCGATGCGTTCTGAGCTCAACAGCTTGCGTGAATTATTAGAAATGCAGTTGGGTAACATGGCATGGAATAACATGCGCAATCAGCAGCCTGTGCATGCAGCATTGTGGAAGCGTTTTCAGATGATGGGTATGAGTGCTGATATCGTACGCCCCATTTTAGAGCGTGTGGCGCATGAGAAAGATCAGCATAAAGCATGGCGTATGGCTTTGGCGTTCTTGACTCACTCTATTCGTACGCCTAATGAAGAACCTGTTGCTGAAGGCGGTGTGATTGCTTTAGTGGGCCCAGCCGGTATGGGTAAAACGACAACGTTAGCCAAGCTGGCAGCGCGTTATGTACTGGAGCACGGTGTGAATAATATCGCGCTGGTGAGTATGGACAGCTACCGCATTGGTGCTCAAGAGCAGTTAAAGACTTTGGGCCGTATTTTAAATATCCCTGTGAGCCATGTGGGTGAAGGTCAGACTTTAGCTGAGACTTTAAAGCCGCTCGCACACAAGCGTGTGGTGTTAATTGATACTGCAGGCTTACCCGCCAGCGATCCAGCATTGGGTTTACAGTTGGATAACTTAGCGGTGCTGGGTATTAAAGCGAAAAACTATTTAGTCATGGCTGCAACCAGTCAGGGACAGGTGCTGAAAGCCGCTTGGCATGCTTACAAGCGTTGTGGTTTAGCCGGCTGCATCATTACTAAGCTGGATGAGGCGGTGAACATGGGTGAAGCGCTGAGCATGGCGATTAGCTGTGGTATGCCAGTGGCCTACACCACTGACGGGCCGAAGATTCCGGATGATATTCAAGTGCCACGTAACCATCAGTTGGTCAGTCGCGCTGTGCGTCTGCAGAGCTCACAAGAGCCCACTGAAGAAACAATGGCACAAATGTGTGTAAGATCCCCATCAGCCGCGCAGTACGTGGGCTAAAGTACAGTGATAAGGTATTCATAACATGACAAGTCAACATAAACAGCCTGTACAAGTAATTGCCGTAACGGGCGGTAAAGGTGGTGTGGGTAAAACAAACGTCTCAGTGAACCTGGCGCTGGCGTTAGCGGATATGGGGCGCAAAGTGGTTTTGCTGGATGCGGACTTTGGACTGGCCAACGTTGACGTATTGCTGGGTTTAAACCCAACGCACACCTTGGCTGATGTGATGGACGGCAAGTGTGATTTGCGTGACGTTTTATTGGCGGGGCCGGGTGGCATTAAAATTGTACCCGCGTCTTCAGGTACGCAAAGCATGGTGGAGATGACACCTATTCAGCATGCTGGCTTAATTCAAGCCTTTAGTGAGCTGGGTGATAACATTGATGTGTTGATCATTGACACGGCCGCGGGCATTGGTGATTCAGTCACCAGTTTTGTTCAGGCTGCGCAAGAAGTGATTATGGTGGTGTGTGATGAGCCCACCTCGATTACTGATGCTTATGCGTTGCTCAAGCTGCTCAATCGCAACCACGGTATGACGCGTTTTCGGGTATTGGCCAACATGGCGCACAGCCCGCAAGAAGGGCGTAATCTGTTTAATAAGCTGGTTCGGGTGACTGAACGCTTTTTAGATGATGTAACGCTGCAATATTTAGGCGCAGTACCTTATGATGAAATGGTACGAAAAGCGGTACAGAAGCAGCGCGCAGTGTATGATGCGTATCCTCGGGCGCGGTGTTCGTTAGCATTTAAAGGTATGGCGCAGAAAATTAACAGCTGGCCATTGCCGCGAACACCACGTGGGCATCTGGAGTTTTTTGTGGAGCGGTTAGTTAACCACACTGGAACGGAATAAAATGCATGACAATATCTAAAGGTCTGCAGATGTACAGCAAGGCGCAAGGCACTGATGCTCAGTCAGCATTGATTGAGCAGCATGCACCATTGGTGAAACGCATTGCCTATCATATGTTGGCGCGTTTACCAGCCAGTGTACAAGTTGAAGATTTGATTCAAGCGGGCATGATTGGTTTGCTTGAGGCGTCAAAAAAGTTTGATGCCAGCAAGGGTGCAAGTTTTGAAACCTTTGTCGGTATTCGAATTCGTGGCGCTATGCTCGATGATTTACGCAAAGGTGATTGGACGCCGCGTTCAGTGCATCGCAATACGCGTATGGTCAGTAATGCCGTGCGGGCGATTGAGGCGCGTACGGGGCGCGACGCTCAAGATTTAGAAGTGGCAGCCGAACTCAACATGGGCTTGGATGAGTATTATTCTATTTTGAGCGATACCCAAGGCAGTCGCCTGTTTAGTTTTGATGACTTGCTCGATGATGGTGATCAGTTTGATTTGCACAGCACGCAGCAAGAGCCGCGTCGCGATATTGAAAAGATGCATTTTAAACAAGCGCTTGCTGATGCCATTGCCGGTTTGCCAGAGCGTGAGCGCTTGGTGTTGTCTTTGTATTATGAAGAAGAACTGAATTTAAAAGAAATTGGTGCTGTGATCGGTGTGAGTGAGTCGCGTGTGAGCCAGTTGCACAGCCAATGTGCTGCGCGCTTAAGAGCACGTTTGGCTGATTGGCAAGAATAAACACAGCGCTGTATAGGTTTAATGATATAAGCATGCAGTCTTTACAAAGCAAAGGCTCAACTAAAATGGCTTGGAGGTTAGCTTGGATAAAAATATGAAAATCCTAATTGTTGATGACTTCTCAACAATGCGTCGGATCATCAAGAACCTCTTGCGAGACCTTGGCTTCACTAATACAGCTGAGGCAGATGATGGCGCAACAGCTTTGCCGATGTTGAAAAGTGGTGGTTTTGATTTTCTAGTCACAGACTGGAATATGCCCATTATGAGTGGTTTGGATTTGCTGCGCGAAGTGCGTGCAGACGATAAACTCAAACACTTACCTGTACTGATGGTAACGGCTGAAGCTAAGCGTGATCAGATCATTGCTGCCGCTCAAGCGGGTGTTAACGGCTATGTTGTTAAACCATTCACCGCGCAAGCACTGAAAGATAAAATTGAAAAGATCTTTGAGCGTGTTAACGGCTGAGCAAAGCGGTGGGTAACCTATGGAACATAAGACAAGCAGTGAGGCGGATTTTGCCGCACTTGTTGCGCAATACGCTCCACAGTTGCAGCACAGCCTTGAACAAGGTGATTTGCAAGAAACAGCGCGCGTTATTGCACAAATCAGCCAAGAGCGTGAGCGCACACTGTATCTTGAAGTGGGGCGTCTCACGCGTGAACTGCATACAGCAATAACTGAATTTGATATTGATCCACGCAGTCCTCACGCTAAAAATATGTCGCAGATCACGGATGCGTCTGAGCGCCTGCAGTATGTTGTTACTATGACCGACGAAGCGGCCAATAGTGCACTGGATTTAGTTGAAAAAAGTGCACCGCTGGTCACTTATATCAGTTATGAAGCACAGAGTTTAACCGCAGACTGGCAGCGCTTTATGCGCCGTGAAATGAAAGCGGACGAGTTTCGTGTGTTGGCTAAACGCATTGAAGATTTTTTAGTGCGCAGCTTGCATGACAGTGATCAGCTCTCAGCCAATCTCAATGAGATTATGATGGCGCAAGGTTTCCAGGATTTAACCGGTCAAGTGATTAAGCGCGTGATGACTTTAATCACAGATATTGAAGCCAATTTACTTAAATTAGTGGTAATGGCCGGGCAAGTGGATCGCGCGGTGGGTATTGAGCATTCAGAAGACGATCTACGTAAAAAAAGCAGTAAAGAAAAAAATGCCAGTGCCGGTGAAGGTCCGCAAATTCATGCCGATACACAAGATGATGTAGTGACCGATCAAGTGGACGTAGATGACCTGCTGTCCAGTCTAGGGTTTTAGAGGGCGCGTAGATGGGTTTTGATGCAGATGAAGAAATCCTCCAAGACTTTCTAGTTGAGGCAGGCGAAATACTTGAAGTGCTATCCGAGCAGCTCGTTGAGCTTGAGGGTAGCCCGGATGATATGAACTTGCTCAATGCGATCTTTCGTGGCTTTCATACGGTAAAAGGCGGCGCAGGTTTTTTACAATTTAATGAGCTCGTCACCTGCTGCCACGTGGCCGAAAACGTGTTTGATATTTTACGCAAAGGCGAGCGCCGCGTTACACCTGAATTAATGGATGTGGTCTTGCAGGCGCTAGATAGCGTGAATGCCATGTTCCAAGAAGTGCGTGAAGGCTTGCCTTTGACACCCGCTACCGATGAATTGATTGCGGAACTCGCACGTTTAGCCAAACCCAGTTCGGCTGATGAAGAATCTAACGCTGAGCCGCCCGCAGCCGCAGCCCATCCAGAGCCAACGCTGAGCGCTGATCAAGCCGATGCTGAGTTTGAGCAATTATTACAAGCCATACCCGGCGCCGCCAGCACGGCGGCACCGAGTGCAGTCAGTGCTGCTGATAATGAAATCATCACTGATGATGAGTTTGAGGCGCTACTGGATCAATTGCATGGTACTGCTCCAGTGACGGCCCCTGTTGCAGCGACAGAACCTAAAACAGCGGCTCAATACTCCAGTGATCCGAATTCTGATCAAATCACCGATGATGAATTTGAAGCCTTGCTCGATCAAATGCACGGCTCTGGCAAGTTCAATGTAGAAGTTGCTACGGCTGAAGCGCCGGCTGTTGTGGCTGCTGCGAGCACTGTGGGCGATGATTCATCTGAGATTACCGATGATGAGTTTGAGTCGTTGCTTGATCAGTTGCATGGCAAAGGTCAGTTCAAAGTGACGGCTAAGCAGTCCGCTGCCGAAACCCCTGCACCGGCTGCACCGGCTGCACCGGCTGCACCGGCACCCGCACCCGTTAAACCTGCAGCACAACCCGCACAACCTACTGTTGCCGCTAAAAAGCCCGCTGCACCCGTGCGTACGCCGCCGCCAGAAGCTGAAACCACAGTACGTGTGGATACCGCCCGCTTAGACGACATTATGAACATGGTCGGTGAGTTGGTATTGGTGCGTAACCGTTTAGTGCGCTTAGGTTTAAGTAGCAGCGATGAGACCATGTCCAAGGTGGTGGGTAACCTCGATGTCGTCACTGGAGACTTGCAAGCGGCGGTGATGAAAACGCGCATGCAGCCAATCAAGAAAGTATTTGGCCGTTTTCCACGTTTAATCCGTGATATGGCGCGTAACCTGAAAAAACAAATTCGCCTTGAGTTGGAAGGTGAAGACACAGACTTGGATAAAAACTTAGTCGAGGCGCTGGCCGACCCGTTGGTGCACTTGGTGCGTAACTCAGTTGACCACGGTATTGAGCTGCCCGATGACCGTGAGGCCGCAGGTAAAGCGCGTGAAGGTTGTGTGATTTTAGCGGCCTCGCAAGAAGGTGATCATATTCAGCTGGTCATCAGTGATGACGGTAAGGGTATGGATGCCAATGTATTGCGTGATAAAGCGGTTGAGAAAGGCATGCTCGAGCGTGAGGCTGCGGATCGCTTAACTGATCACGAGTGCTACAACTTGATTTTTGCTGCTGGTTTTTCTACCAAAACTGAAGTCTCGGATGTGTCCGGGCGCGGTGTGGGTATGGACGTGGTGAAAACCAAGATAGCGCAGCTCAATGGCTCGGTCAGCGTGTACTCAACACCGGGGCAGGGCTCGCAGGTGGTGATTAAAGTGCCACTGACATTGGCGATTATGCCAACCCTGATGGTGATGCTCGGCGATCAAGCCTTTGCCTTTCCGTTGGTGAGTGTCAATGAGATTTTCCACCTTGATTTGTCTCGTACCAATATTGTCGATGGTCAAGAAGTAGTCATTGTCCGCGATAAAGCTTTGCCTTTGTTTTATCTGAAGCAATTATTGCAGCCGCATGCATCACACAGGGAACAATCTGATGGGCATGTAGTGATTTTAAATATCGCTAACCAGCGTATTGGTTGTGTCGTTGATACATTAGTTGGCCAAGAAGAAGTGGTGATTAAACCCCTTGGTAAAATGCTGCATGGCACGCCAGGTATGTCTGGAGCAACTATTACCGGTGATGGACGTATTGCGCTGATTTTAGATATGCCCGGTTTGCTTAAAAATTATGGACAGCGCTATTAAGCTATAAAAAGCGAGAATGCTGCTTTTGGAGTCAATATGACAGTCAAGGTTTTAGTGGTTGATGATTCAGGTTTTTTTAGACGTAGATTGACCGAGATCCTCTCCTCTGACAGTGACATTGAAGTGGTAGGTACGGCTGAAAATGGTCGCGAAGCGATAGAGAAAACGCTCGCTTTGCGCCCAGATGTCATCACTATGGATTATGAAATGCCGGTGATGGATGGTATTACTGCGGTTAAAAATATTATGCAGCGCTGCCCAACCGCTGTATTGATGTTTTCTTCGATGACCCATGAAGGCGCGCGTATTACCTTAGATGCATTGGATGCTGGGGCGCTAGATTATTTACCAAAGAATTTTGAAGATATTTCACGCAACCCGCAGCGTGTTAAGCAGATGCTGTGCGATAAGGTCCATGTGCTGGCGCGTAGTAATACACGCACACTGTCACGCAGCAGCGCTGCGAGTGTAGCTGAGCCGCCAGCTCCAACCGCATCAAGTGCCACAACGTTCGCGCGTAACCAGACTGAGCGCCCAGTTGTAACTCCGCCAGCAGCGCGCGCGCGTCGTGCACCTGTGGCGCTAGAAACACGTTCGAGTGCTAGCGCATCAGCATCAGCATCTACAACAGCTACAGCGCCTGCCGTGCGCAACTTGTTGGGTACCAGCGACGATAGCGTGTTGGCGTCCACCGAAAGCCCAGAGCGCAAGGCATATAAATTGGTTGCCATTGGTACCTCAACCGGTGGGCCGGTGGCGTTGCAGCGCGTATTGACGCAATTGCCTGCCAGCTTTCCCGCACCGATCGTTATTGTTCAGCATATGCCAGCAGCTTTTACCAATGCCTTTGCTGAGCGTTTGAATAAGCTCTGCAAAATTGAAGTTAAGCAAGCCGAAGAGGGCGATACTTTGCGCCCTGGCTTGGCGTTATTGGCGCCGGGCGGCAAGCAAATGATGATTGATGCACGTGGCTTTGTGCGCATTTTGCCCGGTGATGAACGCCTGAATTACAAACCCAGTGTCGATATCACCTTTGGTTCAGCCGCTAAAGTCTTTACCAATAAAGTCTTGGCCGTGGTGCTGACCGGAATGGGCGCTGATGGCCGTGAAGGTGCGCGTTTACTCAAACAAATGGGCAGTCAGGTGTGGGCGCAAGATGAAGCCAGTTGCGTTATTTATGGAATGCCCATGGCGATTGTGAAAGCCGGTTTAGCTGATTTTGTCTACAGCCTTGACGATATCAGCGGCTTTTTAGTGGAGGCCTGCAGCTAATGGATGTGCTCAGCCTCGTCGGATTAGTCATGGCTTTTGTCGCCATTATTGGTGGTAATTACCTTGAAGGCGGGCATATTGGCGCGTTGATTAACGGGCCTGCAGCATTGATTGTATTTGGCGGTACCTTTGGCGCGGCATTACTGCAAACGCCTGTCAGTCACTTTAAACGCGCCATGCATATTGTGAGTTGGGTGATGTTTCCCCCCTACGCTAACTTGCCCAATGCGATTAATAATGTGATCGGATGGAGCATGACCGCACGTAAAGATGGCCTGCTTGGGCTTGAGGCTGTAGCGGAAGCCGAACCTGATCCCTATGCGCGTAAAGGCTTGCAGTTGCTGGTGGATGGCATGGAGTCTGACGGTATTCGTAGCATCTTAGAAGTGGATTTATACACTCAAGAAGACCGTGACCTGCAAGCGGCAAAGTTTTTTGAATGCATGGGCGGTTATGCCCCCACCATTGGTATTATTGGTGCGGTGATGGGCTTGATTCATGTCATGGGTAACCTGGCTGAGCCATCGCAATTGGGCTCCGGTATTGCCGTCGCTTTTGTGGCGACTATTTACGGTATTGGTTCAGCCAACCTGCTGTTTTTGCCTGTGGCCAGTAAAATTAAAGTCACAGTGATGCGCCAGTCACGTTACCGTGAAATGCTCTTAGAAGGTATTTTATCCATTGCTGAAGGTGAGAACCCGCGCTCAATTGAATTGAAGCTGCAAGGCTTTATGGAATAACTATGGCACGTCGTCAGCGTAGACAAGAAGAGCCCATCAATCATGAGCGTTGGTTGGTGTCTTATGCTGACTTTATTACCTTACTCTTTGCTTTTTTTGTGGTGATGTATTCCATTTCATCCATCAATGAAGGTAAGTACAAAGTTTTATCTGATTCGATGGAAGGTGTATTCAGTCAGCCCGAGCGCGCGATTAAACCCATTCCCATTGGTGATGAACGCTTTAAAGGTGAAGCCAATGCCGAAGAGGCGACCGTCAGTGCCGGCGGTCTACCACAAGACCCATTAGACAATATTGCCGAGCAAATCCGTGCCGAGTTTGATGGCCTGCTCGGTGATGGCAAGCTGCATGTGCGTGCTAATGAAATGTGGCTGGAGTTAGAGCTCAGTTCCAGTTTGCTGTTCCCCAGTGGCGATGCCCTACCGCATCAAGATGCCTTTGATATCATCGAGAAAATTTCTACTATTTTAGCGCCCTTTGATAATCCGATTCAGGTGGAAGGCTTTACTGATAATTTGCCTATCAGTACGCCACAATACCCCACCAACTGGGAACTCTCCGCTGCGCGAGCGGCCAGTATTGTGCGTATGTTAGCGATGGATGGTGTGCAACCCGAGCGTTTAGCCGCTGTGGGGTATGGTGAGTTTCAGCCGATTGCTGATAACACAGAAGCCGTGGGGCGTGCACGCAACCGCCGTGTTGTGCTGGTGATTTCCCGTAATGTGGACACGCGTCGACAAAGCACTGAAGCAACAAAAACACCTTAAGCTGTAGCGCTCAATGAAGATGGCACATAGCTTGCTTAATGTATTGTGAGTCAATAAAAATAGCTTGGTAACGTCAAGCCTTTGGCGTTATACAACAGCAGCTCACTAAGTGCATCTGAGTTTGAGGTATGTGATGAGAACCTGGGCAGTGGCTAACCAGAAAGGTGGTGTCGGTAAAACCACAACAACACTCGCAGTGGCTGGTATTTTAGCCGATGCGGGTAAGCGTGTGCTGGTGGTTGATTTAGACCCGCATGGCTCAATGACCAGTTATTTTGGTTATGACCCCGATAGCATGGAGCACAGTTGTTATGACTTGTTTCAACACTCAGGTGTGATTCCAGCGTATTTACCTCAGCAATTATTGCGCGACACCAGTCATGAAAATATTAAGCTGCTGCCATCCAGCACCGCTTTAGCGGTATTGGAACGTCAGTCACCGGGTAAAGATGGGCTGGGTTTAGTCATCAGTCGCACGTTAGCGTTATTAGATAATGATTTTGATTTTGCCTTGATTGATAGTCCACCACTATTAGGTGTACTGATGGTCAATGCTTTAGCGGCCAGTGAGCATTTATTGATTCCGGTACAAACCGAATTTTTGGCGCTAAAAGGCTTGGAGCGCATGGTCAATACCTTAAAAATGATCAATCGCTCACGCCAGCAAGCCTTACCCTATAGTATCGTCGCTACGTTATTTGATCGCCGTACCCAAGCCTCTATGACAGCGCTGCGTATGTTAAAGCGCCAGTACCCTGAGACGCTCTGGCAAGCCTATATTCCTATTGATACACGCTTGCGTGATGCCAGTCGGGCGGGTTTGGTGCCGTCACGTTTTGATAAAAGCAGCCGTGCTATTTTGGCCTATCGAGCGCTGGTTAAGCATGTGCTAGGCCAATGCTTGCAGCGTACAGCGCAAGTGGGGCCTGATAAAGTCGACAGCCCAGCAGCGCCCGAGCACAAAATAGCTGCAGTGCCGCTGCGTGAGCAGCGGTCGTGATGAACACCCCCGTGCAAATTGATGCCCTTATGTGGAACAGGTTATGAGTAAAGATACCCAGCATGCCGCTTTGCAAAGTTATTTAAACTCTTTGCTGGCCGATGATGAGCCTGACACAGCGCTCGAGCCTGAAGCGCAGTTGCACGTCAGTCCAGCGCCTTTAGCACCCAAGCCTGTTGCTGTTTTAGAGCAGCCCGCGGTGCTGTTGAGTGTGCCTGCATTAATGCCGCATGTGCCGTTGATTAGCGAAGAGCAAATCAGTCAGTTGCCCGTCAGCATGACAGTGCAAAATCAGCAGGTAACGCCTTTAGATTTAGCGCCCGCGGCCGCTATAAAGACAATCGTTGATCAAGCGACAGCATCGGGCAGCTCCTTTGAGTGCCTGTTATTTGATGTGGCAGGTTTGACTTTAGCGGTACCTTTAGCGGCGCTGGGTAGTATTTATTCATTTGAACCCGATGAGTTAACGCCTTTGTTTGGTCAACCCGACTGGTTTATTGGTATCTTAGCGACAGCGCAGGGCAATTTAAAAGTATTAGAAACTGCCCGCTGGGTGATGCCAGAACGCTATACTGAAAACATGCGTACAGATTTAAAGTATGTGATCTCTATCAACGGTTATGATTGGGGGCTGGCGGTGCACAATATGCGCAATTCAATCCGCATTGAGCCGGGCGATATTAAATGGCGCAGTGATCGCGGTAAGCGCGCTTGGCTGGCCGGTACAGTTATAGAACATATGTGTGCTTTGCTGGATGTTGAAGTGTTAGCAGAGTTGATTACAGGTAAAGAAGCACCTGAAGCGACTCTCTAATCGAAGTCGTCATCTGAGTTATTGCTGGGTAATTGTGATTATAGTGCGAGCCGCGGTGCTCGAATAAGGGGAATGCAATGCAAAATTTATCAGCTCACAGTGCCGACGACCCTATTTTACAGTGGGTGACGTTCCGTCTTGATGACGAAACCTATGGCGTCAATGTGATGCAAGTTCAAGAAGTCTTACGCTATACCGAAATTGCTCCAGTGCCGGGTGCGCCGAGTTATGTTTTAGGTATTATTAATCTGCGCGGTAATGTGGTGACTGTGATTGATACGCGTCAGCGTTTTGGTTTGCAGCCGGCCGAAGTGGGCGACAATACCCGCGTCGTGATTATCGAAGTCGACAAGCAAGTCATTGGCATCTTGGTGGATAGCGTTGCTGAAGTGGTGTACTTGCGCCAATCTGAAGTGGAAACAGCGCCCAATGTGGGCAATAAAGATGCGGCTAAGTTTATTCAAGGCGTGTGTAATAAAAACGGTGAGTTATTGATTCTAGTTGAACTGGAAAAAATGATGAGCGAAGAAGAGTGGTCTGACCTGGATTCTTTATAATGTGGCCAGTGGTGTTGGGTATCTCTGCAGTATGTCTGGGTAACTGTGTTGCTCTGTATATGCTGTGGAGAAAAAAGCAACATCTTGAGGCATTACAGCACAAGCAAGAAAAACAAATAGAGCAACAGAGAAATGCCATTAAGAGCATCTCGCGACGTTTAGAAAGTTATCTGACCGGCAGTATGCGCATGGGTGAAGAGTTGCATGAACTGCAAAAAAACTTAGGTCCTTTGCCAGAGAAAATCCTGCGCATGGAGCAGAACGATCCAAGCAGTTTGTCATTTACCCAAGCCGCACGTTTAATTGGCTTAGGTGCCAGCACGGAAGATTTAAAACAATCCTGTGGCTTGAGTCAGTCAGAAGCCGAGTTGCTGCAACGCATGCACAGCAAGCGTAAATAACATACAGACAGTTATAAAAAACAGCTGTTATAAAAAAAGGCCAACTGATTCAGTTGGCCTTTTAACTAGCGCAAGTAAAACTTACTTACGGCTAGCTTTTTCTAACATACGCAGAGCGCGTTCGTTAGCTTCGTCAGCAGTCTGCTGTGCATTTTGAGCAGCGCTCATAGCATCACCAGCTTTGGTGTAAGCTTCATCAGCGCGAGCTTGTGCACGCATTACTGAATCTTCAACTGCCGTCAAACGAGCGTCAGTTTCTTTTGCTGCACTGCTGCAACCTGTAGCCAAAACTGCAGCCAAAGCGATTGCAGATAATTTTAGAACATTATTCATCGTGTTCCCCTTAATGTGGGTTTCCATGGAAGCAACCTATCTTATGATAAGTCGACTGCCCTATATGTTACGCATTCGTTGGATTAAGTAAACTAGCTGAACAGCTAGAAAGTGTTTTTTTTTGCTTAACTGATCAATAAATATGCAGTTAAGTGCCTAAGAGTGGATTTTTGTAGTTTTCAGCCGTTAAAAGCAGATAAGTGCATACTGTATGACCTATTATTTTGGCCGGTCATACACTGTGATCCCCCTGTTTTAGCGTCTTCTCAAGGTTTAAGGTGCATATTGAATGCAGTCTATTGTGTACAAAATCTCGTTATTTATGTTGTCTCTGCTGACCTGGGTTGTTTTGCCAAGCCATGCCGCGCCTTCAGCCTTGAAGGTGAGTCAATGCACTGACACCGTGGTGGCCATTCATGAACATTTAGAAAGCTACTCTGATGCCAGTGCTGAGCTATCGTTTAGCGATATTTTGCGCCTTGATAACCCGCAATGGCAGCCGGTTGATCGCGGTTCTTTAACACCCGGCTTTAGCCGCGCGGCGCACTGGTATCGCTTTTCACTGGACAATTCAACACAGTCAACATGCCGTTTCTGGCTTGATTTAGGATCTCTGCACATGACGGATGTGCAAATGTTCACGCAGCAGGCAGGCGAGGCTTGGCAGTCACAAAAAGTGGGGATGGCTTACCCTTATGCGCAGTGGACCAGTGCAGAGCGCAATCCCAGTTTGCCTATTATTGTCGCAGCGCAGAGTCGTATGGACATTGTTTTTCGTATCAGCAGTGCTCACGCATTCAGTCTAGCGCCACAGTTGTTATCGCCGCAGGGTCTCATTACGACGCGTGTGCTGGAGTCGGTGCGCGATGGTATCGCCCTTGGTGTACTGGGCGTGCTGGTGATTTTCAGCCTGATTGTGGGCTACCTGTACCGTTTACCGATGCTGATGATGCTCGCCTTAACGGTTTGCGTCTATGCACTCTATGCGCTTTTATTGGCGGGCTATGGCTTTACTTTGTTATGGCCGGCATCGGTGCAATTGAATCGCGCGATGATCGAGCTGGCGGATACCTTGGTAAGTGTCCTTGGCCTGGGTTATTTATATGTGTTATTGCAAGTGAAAGGGCAGCTGAGGTGGGTCTCTTTATCCATTCGAGCCGTGCAACTGGGCTTGCTGCTGTTGTTAGCGCTGCGTTTGCTGTTGCCCACAGCACAGGGTTTGGATGAAGGGAGCTTGCTCAGTTACACCCTACTGCTGAGTACCATCGTGGTGCCACTGTTGGCGCTGTATGTCGGACTGACGCGCCGCCTGAAGTATACAGCGCTGGTGTACAGCGTGATGGCCTTAATCATCTATAAAAGCACGGCGCTGCTATTGATGAGGCTGGGTATCAATGGATTAACGCCCTTAGAGTTTATGAGTTTGGCGCTTGCGGGTTTGCCGGGTGCATGTTTGCTGATCTATACCTTAATCAATCAAATTGGCTTAGGTTGGCACAGAGAGAAAACAGCTTTAGCCGATCTTGAGCAACTCAAACGTGCCGAGCAGGAAACGCTGGAGCAGCGGGTTGAGTTGCGCACCGAGCAGTTACGCAACACCATGCGCAATCAAACATTGTTATTGGCACGCATCAGTCATGATCTACGCAGCCCTTTACAGCAGGTGATTCGTGATGCACGTCTATTGCAACAATCGCTCACGCACAATATTCATGCGCAGAGTATTGAGCGCACCGCTCACCAGCAATTGGATCTGATTGATGAATTGTTAGAGTTTTCACAAGGTGAGCTTAAACAGCTGGAACTACTGATTGCGCCGGGCTACTTCTTTGGATTCTTGCGTGAAATTCAAGAGTCAGGCACCTTTTTAGCCGAACGCAATGACAACCGTTTCACCAGTCGTTTTGCAGATGATTTACCGCTATTGATCAACGCCGACTTTCGCCGTTTACGCCAAGTGATTATCAATTTACTGGCCAATGCCACCAAGTTTACTCAAGCCGGACAGATTGAGTTTACGGTCAACTTGCTGGCTATCAACAAACCGAGTAACTGCGCTAGGGTGCAGTTTATGGTGGCCGATAACGGCATTGGTATGCCGCACAGTGAACGCCAAGCGATGCTGCAACCTTTTGCGCGTGGTGCTGACAGCTTAAAGTACGAAGGCGCTGGGCTGGGTTTATATATTGTCCGGCAGTTGCTGGCATCCATGCACAGCGAGCTGGTTATCACAGAATCAGCGCAGGGCGGCGTGTGTTGTCAGTTTGTGGTTGATCTACAATTGGCCTCTGAAGATGAGCTTGATGAGGTTTTTGTCGAAAGCTACAGCGCCAGTTCGCAAGGGCAGGAGCGTGTTGTGTTGATTGTTGATGATGTGGCCATTACCCAAGAGCTGCTGTATGAATTGCTGTCAGGCTATAACTACAACCCCATGACCTGCAGTAGCGCCGCGGAAGCGCTGGTGATGTTGCGGGATAATCCCGTCGATATCATTATCACCGACCAAGTGATG
>CANRHT010000017.1 GCA_947630465.1 uncultured Pseudomonadaceae bacterium | reverse complement strand
CAATCGCACCGTAGAGGATTTCTTTCCTCGCGAAACTGCACGAATGATGGTTCGTCAGCCGCTAGTGTTAACAGAAAATTTAGAAAAATTTGACCTCATGATCACCGTTGCCGGTGGTGGTGCGAGCGGTCAAGCAGGTGCAATCCGTCACGGTATTACACGTGCTCTGATGGAATATGATGAAACTTTACGTCCAGAACTTCGTAAAGCTGGCTTCGTAACGCGTGATGCGCGTGAAGTTGAGCGTAAGAAAGTGGGTCTGCGTAAAGCGCGTAAGCGTCCTCAGTACTCTAAGCGCTGATCGATACTTGCTGCAGAAGAACGCCCGTTTCCGCAAGGAATCAGGGCGTTTTTTGTATCTGATTCACTCTGCGGCTTTATGTCGCAGCCCTGTTTGACACGCTTTAGTTGGATCGTGACTGAATTGAGATGCGTGATAAACTTGTCAAATAGGCACCTTTTCTTTACCATTTGTTACAATCAAAATGTACGTAGCTTTTTTCTTATTACAAGGCCTGACAACAGGTCAAATAGCTGATGGGAGACGACTTAATGAGCAATGACGGCGTGAATGCTGGCCGACGTCGCTTTCTAGTGGCAGCCACCTCTGTGGTGGGTGCAGCTGGAGCGGCTGGGGCTGCGATCCCGTTTCTGGGGTCTTGGAACCCCAGTGCTAGGGCGAAAGCCGCGGGAGCACCGGTGCGGGTCAATATAGGTAAGATTGAACCAGGTCAGCAGGTTGTTGCTGAGTGGCGCGGTCAGCCTGTATTCGTATTGCACCGCACAGCGGAAATTATGGAAGGGCTGAAGAAGATTGAAGCCCAGCTTGCTGATCCTCAGTCGCAAGAGTCAGATCAACCGACTTATGTTGATGACGCGGCACGCTCAATTCGACCTGAGTTGCTGATTGTCGTTGGCGTATGTACGCACCTTGGTTGTGCGCCAACCTTTAGGCCTGAAGTTGCTCCGGCAGACTTAGGTCCTGAGTGGGTGGGTGGATATTTCTGTGCATGTCATGGTTCGCGCTATGACCTCGCAGGACGCGTATACAAAGGCCAGCCAGCACCGCTGAACTTGCCTGTGCCTCCGCACTCTTACGAGACTGACAGCGTTGTTCTTATTGGTGTTGATGAGGAGGCTGTCTGATGAGTAAGTTTATGGAGTGGGTTGATGCTCGCTTTCCCGCCACAAAAATGTGGGAAGACCATTTATCCAAATATTACGCACCAAAAAACTTTAACTTCTACTACTTTTTCGGCTCCTTAGCGCTGTTAGTACTGGTTAACCAGTTATTGACAGGTATTTGGTTGACGATGAGCTATGAGCCTTCAGCAGAGGGTGCGTTTGCGTCTGTTGAATACATCATGCGCGATGTTGAATACGGTTGGATCCTGCGCTACTTGCACTCCACCGGTGCTTCAGCGTTCTTTATCGTCGTTTACATGCATATGTTCCGTGGCTTGCTTTACGGTTCATATCAGAAGCCACGTGAGTTGGTTTGGGTCTTCGGTATGCTAATTTACTTAGCACTGATGGCTGAAGCGTTCATGGGTTACTTGCTGCCATGGGGACAGATGTCATATTGGGGCGCACAGGTGATTATTTCACTCTTTGGTGCGATTCCAGTGATTGGTGCTGACTTAACGCAGTGGATCCGTGGTGACTACTTGATTTCAGGTATCACACTGAACCGCTTCTTTGCTCTGCACGTCGTGGCTGTGCCTATTGTTCTATTGGCGTTAGTTGTGTTGCACATTCTTGCTTTGCACGAAGTCGGCTCAAACAACCCAGACGGCGTTGATATCAAAAAGCATAAAGATGAAAACGGTATTCCTTTAGACGGTATTCCTTTCCATCCTTACTACACTGTTAAAGATATCGTCGGCGTTATCGTGTTCTTGTTTGTGTTCTGCTTTATCGTGTTTTTCTTCCCAGAGATGGGTGGATACTTCCTCGAGAAGCCTAACTTCGAACCTGCGAACGGCTTGAAAACACCTGACCATATTGCGCCTGTTTGGTACTTCACTCCATTCTATGCAATTTTGCGTGCAGTACCCGATAAGTTGATGGGTGTTATTGCGATGGGTGGTGCGATTGCCGTACTGTTTGTATTGCCTTGGTTAGACCGTAGTCCGGTTCGCTCAATGCGTTACAAAGGTTGGATCAGTAAGGTTTGGTTGCTCATTTTCTGCATCAGCTTTGTCATTCTGGGTGTATTGGGCGTGTTATCACCCACACCTGAGCGTACATTGCTGTCACGAATCTGTACCATTCTTTACTTCGCTTACTTCATTCTGATGCCTTTTTACACCAGAATGGAAAAGACTAAACCGGTTCCGGAAAGGGTGACTGGCTAATGAAAAAGCAAATTGCTGCATTAATTTTGGCTGCAATCCCTATGTTTGGTTTTGCTGCAGATGGTGCTTATCCTTTGGATAAAGTATCAATTGATCTCACTGATAAAGCGGCTATGCAAGATGGCGCTAAAACCTTTGCAAACTATTGCATGGGTTGCCATGGTGCAAAGTTCCAGCGTTATGAGCGTGTTGCAACTGACTTAGGTATCAGTGAGCAACTGATGATGGAAAACTTAGTGTTAACTGACGCTAAGTTTGGTGATCACATGAAGTCAAGCATGCCTGATGCTGATGCTAAAAAGTGGTTTGGTGCGGCGCCACCTGATCTGACTTTAGTGTCACGCGTACGTGGTGCTGACTGGCTGTACACTTATATGCGTACATTCTATGAAGACCCATCACGTCCATACGGTGTAAACAATAAAGTGTTCCCATTGGTTGGTATGCCTAACGTTTTAGTTGGCTTGCAAGGCCGTCAGGTGATTGGTTGTAAGCAAGTACAAATTGAGGAAGACGGTAAGAAAATATTCGATCCGTTAACTGGTGTTCCAGTGACTCATGAAGCTTGTGATCAACTGGTCATTGAGCCAAATACAGGCTCGCTAAGTGAAGCGGAGTTTGACGAGAAAATTAAAAATCTTGTTACTTTCCTCGAATACTCAGCAAACCCTGTTAAGCTCAAGAGCCAGCGCATCGGAACATATGTATTGTTGTTCCTTGCATTCTTCTTTGTATTCGCCTACTTCTTGAAGCGTGAGTACTGGAAAGATGTGCATTAACAGTCAAAAGTACGATGACTGAGTGACGCACGCGCCCTAATGGGCGCGTGCGTTTTTCTGCTTTATGTATATTTAATAGTGAAGGAGGGAAGCAATGTCTGCCCCCAATAAGTTGGGCTGTTATTCTGATCCGAACTGTCAGTACTCACATCGTGTGCGTCTGGTTCTTGCGGAGAAGGCAGTAACTGCTGAAATCATGGATGTCAAAGATGGCGAATGCCCTGAGTATCTAGCTGAGGTTAACCCTTATGCTACGGTGCCCACTTTGGTTGATCGCGATTTAGCGCTATACGATTCAACGGTCATTCTAGAGTATTTAGATGAACGTTATCCTCATCCTCCACTGTTACCTGTCTACCCTGTCGCACGCGCCAATACACGAATGCTTTCGTATCGTGTGCAGCGTGACTGGTGTGCACAAGCAGATTTAATCCTTGATAAGCGTACTAAGGAGGCCGCTCGTACCAAGGCACGTAAAGAGTTGAGAGAAAGCCTAACAGGTGTTGCACCTGTGTTTGCGAGTATGAAGTTCTTTATGAGTGACGAGTTGAGCTTGGTTGACTGCTATTTGTTACCCCTCTTGTGGCGCTTGCCAGCATTGGGTATTGAGTTGCCTAAAGCGGCGCAACCGCTACTTGATTACATGGATAGAAACTTTGCCCGTGAGGCTTTTCAGGCTAGCTTGTCTGAAGCTGAGCGTTTGATGCGACCTTAAGCGATAGGAGTACAGTATGAATTCCAGTCGTCCTTATATGCTGCGCGCACTGCATGAATGGATCGTTGACAATGATTGCACACCTTATATTTTGGTTGATGCTAATTATGCCAACGTCAAAGTTCCACCAGGTTATGCAGCAGATGGCCAAATAGTGCTCAATACTGCACCGGCAGCTGTACGTTATTTCACAGTTGATAATGAAGCTATAAGTTTTGAAGCGCTGTTTTCGGGTGCTCCATTTTCGCTTTATGTTCCGGTGGGTGCTGTTTTGGCGATCTATGCGCGTGAAAATGGACAAGGCATGTTTTTTGATGCCAGTTCAGATGCATTAAGTGACGATGATGAAGACATGCAAGTAGAAGAGGGTGGTGAGTCTGCTGACGCGCCTACCGTGCTGCATGCGGTCGATACGGATGCGGTATATGAGTCTGATGGTTCTGATGATGAACCACCAACGCCACCCACTTCAGGGCGCCCAAGCTTACGTATCATCAAGTGAGTGTATTAGAGTTCTTTTTACCGCTGATTAGCTGTATCTCATAGCAGTAATCAGCGGTATAAAAGATCCAGCACGTCAGAGTCTTTGTCTGTGCAATGCAGAATTAATCAAGATACTCAAACAAACGCACAATTTTTTGTACGCCATTTACTTCCTGAACAACAGCAGTGGCTCTGTTTGCTTCGGCGCGACTGATAATGCCGAGTAAATACACAACACCATTTTCAGTCACAACCTTGATTTTTGATGCAGGCACGTCGTTGTACGACAGCATGCGAGTCTTAATGTTGGTTGTTAGCAAACCGTCATTACTGCGCACCATTCCTGATGTTGGAGTAGTGATTTGCAGTTCGTTGTGGATTTTTTTAGCGCTTTGTACGCTATTCGCTGCTTTGCCAGCCAGTTCTTTCAGTTGCGCATTGGGTGTTTGCCCGGTGACCAGTACTACGCCGTTGTAGCTGGTGACAATAATGCGAGATGTTGTTGTGGAGAGGTCAATATGTGCGTTTTTAATCGCACGCGTGACTTCTGGGCCAGTGAACTGGTCGTCGATTTTGTTACCGAAGCTGCGCGCACCGCAGGCGCTAATCAGTAGGCTTAATGCGGTAACAGCCAAAATTCTTCCGATCATTCTTCACTCCCAAACAGTTGATGGTCAATTAAGTCACACAAGCAGTGGATCGCCAGTAAATGTACTTCTTGTACGCGTGCGGTGACGTTGGAAGGCACACGGATTTCTACATCGTCGGGTAATAATAAAGGCGCAATCTGTCCACCGTCACGTCCAGTTAATGCTACGACATGCATATTGCGATCGTGGGCCGCATGAATGGCCTGTACAACGTTGGCCGAGTTGCCGCTGGTTGAAATGGCCAGCAGTACATCGCCTTCTTGGCCTAAAGCACGAATTTGCTTGGAGAAAATCTCTTCGTAGCTGTAATCATTGGCGATTGAGGTGATGGTTGAGGTGTCGGTGGTCAGCGCAATGGCGGGCAAACTCGGACGCTCACGCTCAAAGCGGTTGAGCATCTCAGAAGAGAAATGTTGTGCGTCACCGGCCGAGCCACCATTACCGCAAGCCAGTATTTTACCTTCATTCAATAACGCGCTGACCATCATTAGACTGGCGTTTTCAATGACTTGAGGGAGTACTGTGAGTGATTGTTGCTTGGTTTCAATACTTGTTTGAAACATATGTTGAATACGTGATTGCATAGGATCAGCCTTTATTAAAGATTGAGTTAGGACTCAAAAGCATCTTGAATCCAGTCCAGTGTGATTTTTTGCGCGCCGTCTTTTTGTGCAGTAATGACATCAAAGCGGCAAGAGTGTTCTAACCAGTGCGGGTTTTCGTTTAAAAAATATTCAGCAGTTGTCAGCAATTTGTCCCGCTTGTGCTGATCGATACTGTCGAGTGCGCCACCAAAGCTATTACTTTTGCGGTAGCGCACCTCAATAAAAACCAGAGTGTCATGCTCAAGCATAATGAGATCAATTTCACCAAAGCGGCATGACCAGTTGCTGGCAATAAAACTTAGACCTGCTGCCGTCAGATAGTCTTTTGCATACTGCTCAACTGCCGCTCCAATCTTAAGGGTCTCAGTCAAGCTGTGTTTCCTTGACTTGCTCAATGCTGTTTTTGGTAAAGCGAGCCCAGTATAAAGTGCGCTCGATACGCTGCTGTGAATTGAGCTTAAGTGTGCCGGTTAGGCCTGCGGAGCTGCTATTGGGCAGTGCGCGTAGCTGTTGCAGTTGGCTCATCAGTTGATAAGCATCAGCGCCCATCGCATAGAAACGTCCCATGCTGCCTAAGGCTTGCGGCCAGCTGTTGCTGATGTGCGCACGGGTGACATTATCATGCTCAAGAAACCATGGCATCTCACTAAATTCGACACCATTGAGTTCTGGATATACTTCACCCGAGCCTGAGTTCACCGCTGATGTCGCGTAGATGGGTACATCGCCGGCATATTGAAAGGTGAGAGCAGGTTTGATTTGGCGTGCTTGCTGCGGTGTAGCTGCCAGGAAAATAAAATCAATATCTTGGCGGCGTGCGGGTTGTGTGGCCACTTTAGTACCTAAAGTCGACTCAAGTTGCTTGCTGCGTTGCTCACTGGCGCGCAGTTCAAATAAATCAGCAATTTGTCCGGTCAGTTGGTCAGGGCGATCAAGGTGCTTTGCGGCAATAAATTCACCACCAAGCGTTTTCCAGTGCGTAGTAAAGGCTTCCAGAATACGATCGCCCCAGTCGTTTTTAGGCACTAAAGCCGCGGCGCGGCGCATGCCATCAGCCCAAGCGTGTTCAGCGGCCATACGTGCTTCATCTTCAGCGGCTAAACCGTACTGAAAGAGTTGCTTGGGTGCTTGCTGACCGCTATCTGCATAGTTGAGTGCCAAGGTGGTAATAGGTAACTCTGTGCGGCCAGCAAGCTGACGCACCAAAGGTTTTTCCCATGGACCGACAACCAGTTCGACGCCTTCAGCGGCTGCTTGTTGATAGAAGCTATCCATGGAGGAAATGGTGCTGCTGTCATAGATGCGGATGTTGGGTGTGGGGTAGCCATTGGCTTGCGCCAAATAATGTGCCGCAAAGAAGCCGTTGCGTAATGCGTTTACCACGTTTTGGTTAGCATCTTGCGAAGGCAGAAGTAACGCTAAAGTTTGAATGTCTTTTGCTTGTAATTGCTGCAGTTGTTTCAGGGCTTCAGGGAGCTGTTTTGCTGCAGGATGCTGAGGGTTGGTGAGCGTCCACTCAGTAATGCTGGCCTGTTGCTGGGCTAACGAATTGTTCGCTTTGGTTAAGCGTACTAAAGCCAACCAGCCGTCAAGATCGGCTTCTCCGGTGGCTTTCAGTTGCGTACGTTGCAAGTTGCTGAGTAAAGCCCAGATCTGTTGATGGTTATCAAACGCAATTTGACCCTCGGTAATGGGGGCAATAAAAATACGCTCACGTGCAGCAGCTAAAGGTTTACCGGTATCTTGTAGCGCTTGCGCACGTGCCAGTTGGCTGCGTATTTGCTGCGCTAAAGGCATATCGCCTAAATGCTGAAAACTGGGGTCATTGAGCAATTGCAAGGCGCTTTGCGCTTGCTTACGGGCGAGAGCCAGTTCGGCTTCGAGGGTTTTAGCAAAGATTATTTGCGCAGGCGTGGCTGTGCTCATATCAATGCTTTCAAGAATTTCACGCGCGCGCAAAGTCTGTTGTTGCTGCCAAGCGAGGTCAGCAGCAGCCAAATAAAGCCCAACCGCTTGGCTATCCGTTTTCTTGTTGGCGTCGAGTAACAGTTTATCTAAATCTGTGTATTTAGTCGGCGGTAACTGCCCTAGCGTATTGCTTGGAGAGCTTGAGCATGCAACTAAAAGTGCAGATAAACAGAGTGTTGAAAGTAGGCGTAACGGAGTTTTCATAATCAAGCAATCCAAGCACAATAAAATCAATATTTTGATTGTACCCAAGCGCGCGCATTGGTGCGATCTTGTCGTGCTCATTCAGGCTACAATAGTGCTTTATTTTTGTATTTACGGAGTGTTTTGTGAGCGCATCCACACCTCAGTCGAACGGGCTTGGCACTTTATATGTTGTTGCCACGCCAATCGGTAACCTTGATGACATCAGTTCCCGTGCTTTGCGGCTGCTGGGCGAGGTGAGTCTTATTGCTGCTGAAGACACGCGTCACTCGACGCGCTTGTTGCAACACTTTGGTATTCGCACGCCGTTAGCCGCTTGTCATGAGCACAATGAGCGCGAAGAAGGTGGGCGTTTTATTACGCGCTTGTTGGCCGGTGACGATGTGGCTTTGATCTCCGATGCCGGTACGCCATTGATTTCTGATCCGGGTTATCATCTCGTGCGCCAAGCCCGCGCCGCTCAAGTGCGCGTGGTGCCTGTGCCGGGCGCTTGTGCTTTGATTGCAGGCTTATCAGCAGCAGGATTGCCCTCGGATCGTTTTGTCTTTGAAGGCTTTTTGCCCGCCAAGCAAGTGGCGCGTTGTACGCGTTTAACGGCGGTGCAGCATGATCCCCGTACTTTGATTTTTTATGAGGCTCCGCACCGTTTGCTCGATAGCCTTGCGGATATGCGTGATGTATTTGGCGGTGAGCGTTCAGCCGTTTTGGCGCGCGAGCTAACCAAAACCTTTGAAACCATCAAGGATTTGCCGCTGCAAGACTTATATGATTGGGTGGCTGCGGACAGTAATCAGCAGCGTGGCGAATGTGTGTTGCTGGTAGCGGGTTATCAAGAGCCCGCTGAGGCGCTGGAGGTATCACTCGAAGCACAGCGTGTTTTACTCTTGTTGATGGCCGAAATGCCCCCCAAGCGTGCAGCCGCCTTAGCCGCTGAGATTACCGGTGCACGCAAAAATGCGCTCTACCAATGGGCTTTAGACAACAAGGCGACGCAGGGGTAGTTGGCTAAAATGTACAGCAGCTAAACCGGTCTTGATCAGTTGGCGGATATTGGCATGCTCTGTCTGTTCAGGGTGCGCCAAGACCCAAGTGTAATGTTCGCCAAAGGCCAGCAATGCATCTTCAGTACTGAGATGTTCCAGTAAGGCTAATCCGAGTATTTTACAGGAGCCTTGATTGCTACCCGCCGCATTATGCAAGTCGGCATTGTTGAAGTCTTGCGGGCTGTAATCATAGTGCAGATCAATAAACGCCAAGGTATCAGCGAACTGATGCCCTGGCTGTCTAATTGCGCTTAATAAACTCTGCAGTGCCATCAGTTATGCCGCGCGATGTGCGCTGAGGGTAATCGAGACCGACTCAGCAAAGCGTAAAGCATGCGGTTTATCCACTTCAACTTCAGCGTAACGGACTTGCTCATGCTGCATGACCCGATCGAGTACATCCTGAGTGAGGCGCTCAAGCAGTGCAAAGCGATTTTCTTCAACGTAGCCGATAATCTCTTTGGTGATGGTGCGGTAATTTAATGCATGATTAATGTCATTAATTTCTACCGCATCTTCTGCCGGATAGAGCAGGGTGACATTGATTAAGATGTCCTGCTTGTTGCGGATTTCATCTTCATTGATGCCAATATAAGTACGCAAACGCAGATCTTTAATGCGGATCCGCGCCATGCCCGGTTCTAAACGTGCCATAGATTAACGACCCCTGATCAATTGCAAAAACTCTTGGCGAGTGGTGCCTGAATTACGGAAAGCACCAAGCATGGCCGAGGATGTCATCACTGAATTTTGCTTTTCTACGCCGCGCATCATCATGCACATATGCTTAGCTTCAATTACTACGGCAACACCGGCGGCACCTGTGACTTCTTGCACGGCATCAGCAATTTGACGGGTGAGGTTTTCTTGGATTTGCAGGCGACGGGCAAACATATCAACAATACGTGCCACTTTAGACAAGCCCACGACTTTACCGGTTGGGATATACGCCACATGTGCTTTACCAATAAAAGGTAATAAGTGGTGTTCGCACAAGGAGTAGAGTTCGATATCACGTACGATCACCATTTCATCGCTTGCTGATTCAAACAAGGCACCGTTAACAATTTCATCCAGATTTTTTTCGTAGCCGTTGCATAAGTATTGCATAGCTTTTGCGGCGCGCTTTGGGGTATCGAGTAATCCTTCACGCTCTGGGTTTTCACCTAAGCCAACGAGAATTTCACGGTAGTGTTTACTAATATCATCACACATTTGTCAGCTCTCCAAGCAGGGCATTATTTAAGATGCCGGCCGCCATTAACGGTAAGGGTTGTGCCGGTTACATAGGGTATATCCAGTAAGTAACTGAGGCTTTGGTAAATCACTTCAGCGCCGGGCACTGTGCCCATTACGGACTTAGCGGTTGCGCGGCGTTGGTACTCTTCATCATCATCGGGCTGCAGCATAATCAATGCTGGAGCCAGTGAGTTGACTTTAATATGGGGTGCAAAGCGCGCAGCGAAGGATAGGGTGAGGTTATCAAGCCCCGCTTTACTGGCGCTATAAGCAATGCGTTTTGCGCTGCCTTTGCGGATAACATCATCGGTAATATGCACGATATCCGCTTGATCTGCTTGCCGTAGTAGCGGCTCGCAGTGGGTATTGATTAAGTAAGGCGCCAGTACATGCACATTATGCATTTGGGTAAAAGCGTCAGCAGTATGCGCGTCTTCGGTCAGCCAAAGTGAAGCGTTGTGCACAATGGCGCGTAAGACTGAGGTTGTTGCTTTAACTTCTGCAATAAAATCAAGTATGCCAGCTTCTGTAGAGAAGTCTGCTTGAATACAGCGCACACCCAGTTGCCGCAGTTCTTCGACCTCGGGACGCTCTTGGCGATAACTGATTATCACTGGCTGCCCCGTTTCTAGAAAACGTCGCACACAATGCAGACCAAGTCGTTGGCTCGCACCTGTAATAAGAATTGCTGCGTTATCGCTCATGCGTTTGCCTTACCTTCATCAATGAATATGCAATGTTGCAGTTAAGAGCACCCTGTTTGAGGCGCATAAAGTTATACTAGAGTTAAGGTTTGTACAACCTACAAACGTTAGGTGAATAGCTTTTGTTACAGTTTTTATATTTCTTGCTATGATGAAAACCATTCAAGGTATTTAAAATAATCCTTACTGTATTTGTTTATAAGGCGCTGATAACTATGACCATTGATGTGGTGATTGTTTCTGGAACAGTATTTGGAGCGGCAGAAGATGTCGCTCATCATGCGGCACAACTCTTAACTGAGGCCGGCTTAAATGTGACCTATAAGCCGCGTATTACTCATGCTGAACTGGTGGCGTTAGAGCCTGATGCAGTGTTGTTTGTCACCTCAACTACGGGTATGGGTGAATTGCCTGAGCATTTACAGCCGTTGGTTGAAAGCTTACGTGAGCAACCACCGCAGTGGCAGGGTGTGCTCGGTGCGGTGATTGGTTTGGGTGATGCCTGCTATGGCGAAGATTTTTGTGCAGGCGGTGAAATAATTCGTGAGCTGTATGAAGAGTTAGGTGTGGTTGAGTTACAAGAAATGCTGCGTTTAGATGCCAGTGAAACTGTCAGTCCTGAAACTGATGCAGAGCCTTGGTTGGCTGAGTTTGCTGCCAGTTTTGTAGCTTAGGACAGTGCTGTGAAAAAGCCTAATACACCACAGCGTCACACGTCATCAACCCGCGCAGCGGCTGCACATCCGCCGCGCAGAAACCCCAAGCGTCAAGCGGCTGAACCTGCCGAACCTTGTTTGCTGATGCTCAATAAACCCTATGATGTGCTGACGCAGTTTACTGATGAGCATGGGCGGGCGACTTTAAAAGATTTTGTGCCTGTGCCCGATGTATATCCAGCAGGGCGTTTAGACCGTGATAGTGAAGGCTTGGTTCTGCTGACGAATAGCGGGCGTTTGCAGGCGCGTATTGCCGAGCCGCAATACAAGTTGCGCAAAGTCTATTGGGTGCAAGTTGAAGGCGAACCGCAAGAAGAGCAGTTGCAGCAACTGCGTCAAGGTGTGCAATTAAAAGATGGCTTAACCGCGCCTGCGCAGGTGCAGAGCATCGCTGAGCCTGACTTGTGGGTGCGTACGCCGCCAGTGCGTGAGCGCAAACATATTCCTACGGCTTGGTTACAGTTAACGATTTATGAGGGACGTAATCGTCAGGTCAGGCGTATGACGGCTGCAGTGGGCTTACCAACGCTGCGTTTAGTGCGTGTACAGATAGGTGACTGGCATTTAGCGGATTTGCCCAGTGGGCATTGGCGAGCGCTTGAATTTCCTGAGTTATCAAGCATGTGATATGTGCTTGTTATTGCAGCTCATGGGTGAGTCGCCTCACCCATGAGCTGGGTCGGCCTCTACTTAGTATTCAGCGGTAATCACATCAACACTTTTGCTGACGACTTCACGCCATGCAGTGATGACTTCGGGTGTGCTTTCTTGGTCATGCTCACGAATTGTAGTGGCGAGGGCGTTGAACCAAAGTGTGTAGAGTTCCGGACGAATATTCATACCTTGACGCGAGTGCGAGCAGCCAAGCGCTTTGAGTTTAGTGCCGGGCATACCGCGAGCATATAACACCACGTTTAAAATACCCTGACGCAACAAAAGCTTTTGGCCAGCCATATTAGTATTGGCAAATTTGTCACGAATTTCGGGAGAACTGGCAAGGAAATGTTCGTAAAATGAATCAAAAAAAGTATCGCTTGCACAGCAGCGACCATAGCTCTGCATAACGATATCTGCAGCTTTCATCAGGTGTGTCCTTTATGTGGGTATTAAAATAAACGAGGCATTGAATTTTAATGCTGAATGACGAGGGGTGGCATCGATCGGGTTAGATTGAATTACAGACCTTTGATTGCAATAACGATGGTTTTAATCAAAAAGCCAAACACGCCAAGACCTAACGCAAAAAATAATACAGCAGTCCCATAACGGCCCGCTTTAGATTTTTTGGCTAAATCCCAAACGATAAAAGCCATAAATAAAATCAGACCACCAACCAAGACGGTCACCATTAGGTCTTCAAATACTTCAGTTTCCATGATTTTTCCAGATGATATAACAGCTATACATTGCTGACTGTGATGCGCTACACAGTTATTTATAAGTCTATATTTTGACCGATAAGTCTGTTGCAGCAGCCAGCCATAATCATAAAAATAATATTGTACGCCATCTTAGCCATAAGTATAACAATAAGTTTAGGCCGTTTTAGAGCGCTCAATCGGATAAGTGCGTTAAAGGGAGCGCTGTTGAAAGCTGTACATGGTTGAGTACAAAGCTCGAGCGTACGCTGGTAACGCCATCGATACGTGTGACTTTTTCCAATAAAAATCTCTGATAATGATCCATATCCGGCACTATAACCTTGAGTTGATAGTCCGCATCCATTCCGGTAATTAAGCTGCATTCGAGTACTTCAGGCCATTGGCTGATGTGCTTTTGAAAGTTTTCAAAACGCTCAGGAGTATGGCTGTCCATGCCGATTAAGACATAGGCGGTTAAGGTGAGCCCTAATTTTTTTCGATCCAGTAAGGCCACGTGCTTGAGGATATAACCCTCATCTTCTAAGGCTTTCACTCGGCGTGAGCAAGGAGAGGCGGATAAGCCAATGCGCTCGGCGAGTTCGAGGTTAGAAATCTGTGCGTTGTTTTGCAGCTCTTGCAAAATACGTAAATCGTAACGGTCTAATTTGTCCATAAAGGCCTCAGGTGCACTTGGCAGGTGCGTTTAAAATATCAATGTTTGTATTGTATTGCGCTGTTTTTTGTAAATTTATATATTTCTGGCGAGCAGTCCTGTGCAATAAGCGTTAGCAGGATGAATAAGCCTTGATACTCTGCGATACTCAATACAGATACATTTTCGCTGAGTTACCTAGAGGGCATAACATGAGTGCTTTTCATGATCTAACACTTGCAGCACTGGATGGCGCAGCGTTGCCACTTGAGCAGTTTGCGAATCGGTTATTGCTGGTGGTGAATGTGGCTTCTGAGTGCGGGCTAACACCGCAGTATGCAGGTTTACAGGCGCTGCATGAGCAGTATAAAGAACTAGGTTTTAGCGTGTTAGCTGTGCCTTGTAATCAGTTTGGTAAACAAGAGCCGGGTACTGCACAGCAGATTCAAACATTTTGCACTGAGCGTTTCGGCATCACCTTTCCCATGACAGAAAAATTGCAGGTCAATGGGTCGGGCAATCATCCTCTCTACCGCTTATTGGCGGGAGAAGGGGCTGAGTTTCCAGGCGATATTACTTGGAACTTTGAAAAGTTTTTAGTGGATGGTGAAGGTCGCGTCTTAGCACGTTTTTCACCGCGTACAGAGCCGAATGATCCGCTGTTGATACAAACGGTAGAGACTGCTTTAGCCGTATCAACCGCATCTTAGATTAATTGACTGTGATTAAAAAAGGAGGCTTAGCGCCTCCTTTTTTAGTCTTGCCGGATTAAGGGCTCTTGCAGTGTTGGCTTATTTGCCAAACACGCCAAAGGTTAAACGGTTTAACCAGCTGCGCTTAGGCTGATCATCATTGATGGCGATACGTACGCTATCGGGGATCTGCTCAGCGGCGTTTTCGTATTGACGAATCACATCTTTACTCGCTTGAGTTTGCTGCGGGCGCAAATCTTCATTGCTGCCAATAAAGCCCAGTGTGGCCTTGCTCAGCCATGAGCGGTTGTCCGTATCTTTCTCACGTGCTTTAAAGGTACCGCTGGCAAGGCTGGGGTGTTCTGGATAGTTGAGCTGTAAAGTACTGAGACTGGTTTGCGCTAAATCTTCGAGTGCTAAATGCTGATATGCCTCAGTCATAATCGCTAAGCCATCACCGACGGCTGGCGTTTCCTGGAAGTTTTCTACGATATAGCGGCCACGATTGAGTGCGGCAACATAAGCTTGGCGCTTAAGGTAAAAGTTAGCAGCGTGCACTTCATAAGCAGCGAGCAAGTTGCGCAAATAAATCATGCGCTGCTTGGCGTCTGGTGCATAACGGCTGTTGGGGAAACGGTTGGTCAGTTGGGCGAATTCATTGTATGAGTCACGTGCTGCACCGGGATCACGTTTGGACATATCTAAAGGTAAGAAACGTGCAAGCAGGCCGCGGTCTTGGTCAAAAGAGGCTAAACCTTTCATGTAGTAAGCGTAATCAACATTCGGATGTTGCGGATGTAAACGAATGAAGCGATCAGCAGAGGCACGCACCGCTTCAGGCTCATTGTTGTTGTAATACGAATAAATTAATTCTAATTGTGCTTGTTCTGCATAACGGCCAAAAGGATAGCGTGACTCGAGTGCTTTAAGCTTAGCAATGGCAGCTGAGTACCTGTTTTTTTCAAGATCTGTTTGCGCTTGTTCGTACAGCGCTGTCTCGCTTAGGTTTTCATCAATACCCTTGGACGCACAGGCGCCTAATAAGGTAAAAAGAGCAATAAATAGCAGGTGCCTTAGATGCATGATTGAGTACGCCGTTGAACGGTCGGCTGACTTGCAGTGAGCCGTCCTGTTATAGTGAACGCCCCGAATCAGATTCGGGACAAATTATGCTGTATTTAACCACAAGCGTGCGCTTGAAACCAAAGCCTACGCAATCTCTGTTGATGAGTATGCCAACAAATACGACCGAAACAATTCAATTATTCGCAAAGGTTCCGACGGAACTGGGTGGCCAACGCTTGGATCAGGTTGCAGCGCAGTTGTTCCCGGAGCATTCCCGTTCACGTTTAACGACCTGGATTAAAGAAAACCGCCTCACGGTTGATGGCCAAGTGATCAGACCGCGCGACACCGTTTACAGTGGTTCGCGGCTGGAACTGACGCCCGAGCGTGAAGCGCAAGGCGAGTGGATCGCGCAAGATATTCCACTGGATATCGTCTTTGAGGACGAGCAAATACTGGTGCTCAACAAGCCGGCTGGCTTGGTGGTGCATCCGGCTGCGGGTCATCCCGATGGAACCTTGCTCAATGCATTGTTATTCCATGTGCCAGGCTTAATTGAAGTGCCGCGCGCTGGAATTGTGCATCGATTGGACAAAGACACCACTGGATTGATGGTGGTGGCAAAAACCCTTGAGGCGCACACCAGTTTGGTTGATCAACTGCAAGCACGCAGCGTAGGGCGTACCTATGAAGCGATTGTGGTCGGTGTCATTACCTCAGGCGCGACTATTGATGCACCAATTGGCCGTCATGGTCAGCAGCGTCAGCGTATGGCGGTGATAGACAGCGGTAAGCCTGCCGTCAGCCATTATCGTGTGTTGGAGCGTTTCCGTTCACACACCCATACCCGGGTGATGTTAGAAACGGGACGTACTCACCAGATTCGTGTGCATATGACGCATGTTGGTTTTCCGTTAGTGGGCGATCCTGCTTATGGTGGACGCTTTCGTATTCCACCAGCGGTGAATCCCACCCTGCTAGAAACGCTGAAAGCTTTCCCGCGACAGGCGTTGCACGCGCGTTTTCTGGAATTAGAGCATCCGACAACGGGTAAGCGTATCAAGTGGGAAGCACCGCTGCCCGATGACTTTACTTGGCTGCTGACCTTGCTACGTCAGGATCGTGAAGCCTTTGTTGGGTAAGTCGCTCGGTGGATAAGAAGGTTGCCGTACAGCCTGATGATTGGCTGATCCCAGACTGGCCAGCGCCGGCTCATATTCGTGCTTGTGTGACGACGAGCACCACGGGTGCCAGCGTTGCGCCCTTTGCCTGTTTTAACTTGGGTGATCATGTCGGTGACTCGCCGATACAAGTGCAGCGCAACCGTGCTGACTTAGCCAATATTCTCGGCTGTCAGCTGACTTGGTTAGAGCAGGTGCATGGCAATCATGTGGTGCATGCAGATGCAACACAGACGCTCACCGCCGATGCCAGTGTGACTCGTAAGCCGAATTTAGCCTGTTGTATTATGAGCGCAGATTGCTTGCCGGTACTTTTTACTGATACAGCAGGCTCGGTTGTTGCCGCCGCACATGCGGGCTGGCGCAGTTTGGCTACTGGCGTGTTAGAAAACACTGCTGCTCGTATGCAGGTCGCACCTGAGGATATTCTCGTGTGGCTAGGTCCGGCGATTGGTCCTGCTGTGTTTGAGGTGGGTGCTGAAGTGCGCGCAGCATTTGTGCAGCAGCATCCGCATGCCCGCGCCGCTTTTGTGCCCAGCGATAATGCTGAGCGTTGGTTGGCGGATATCTATCAATTAGCACGTATTCGTCTTGCAGCCTGCGGCGTGCAGCAGGTGTTTGGTGGTGGGTTCTGCACCATGACTGATCCACGCTTTTATTCCTATCGCCGGCAATCGGTGACGGGTCGCTTTGCGAGCCTGATTTGGATCCTTGAGTAACAACACTCACGCCTTAGATTTCTTTTAAATCACATATCTCTCGTTGTTATGACTGAGCGCAGCCCGCGCTATTGCACAGCGACCTATTGTTTTTATGATTATTGCCACTCGCTGTGGGGTATAGCGCTGTGTTTGCTACCCATGCCGCAAAAACTGTTACCTAAGTACTCAGATGGCTGCGTGCCATGAAATAGGTTGGAGTTTATCGGCTCAATAAAAACGCTGTGAATGGATGTCTTACATTTTTAATAATTTTGCAGGTGCGATCCGCTGTGGGTATAAATATGACCTATAGGTCATTCGTTTAGTTGGCATACATACTGCTTAGTACCTATAGATAAGACTGTAATACCTTTGCAAAGCCGCCAAAAAAGAGCGGTTGCTATGTCCAGTTAGCCTTAGGGTTGGTTGGCTTCAAGAAGTGGTTGGTGATACTGCCAACAGCCAAATAATATTCGGAGTTGTACATATGACTATAAAAAATCAACATATATGGCGATTGGCAAAGCTGCCAATGGCGATAGGCTTCGCATCAATCTTGGCGACACCAGCCTCTGCAGTGACTTTCGATCTCGGGGAAGTTGAAGGCTCATTTGATACATCACTCTCGGTGGGCGCCAGTTGGTCAACGGCGAAACCTGACAAACGTTTTATCGGTAACGCCAATGGCGGTACCGGCTTTACGCAAACCGGCGATGATGGCCGCTTAAATTTTCAGCGCGGCAAAACCTTTTCACAAATTTTTAAAGGCCTGCATGACTTAGAGTTACGCTACAAAGACACCGGTGTGTTTGTACGCGGTAAGTACTGGTACGACACTGAGTTGCAAGACGGTAACCGTCCATTTAAAGACATCAGCAACAAAGGCCGTAAAGAGGGCGCTAAGACCCGCGGCATAGAATTATTAGATGCTTTTGTGTATCACAACTACGCTATTGCAGATCAGCCCGGCACTGTGCGCTTGGGTAAGCAGGTGGTGAGTTGGGGTGAAAGTACCTTTATTATGAACTCCATCAACTCGATTAACCCGATTGATGTATCCGCCTTCCGCCGTCCGGGTGCAGAGCTCAAAGAAGGCCTGATTCCGGTCAATATGTTTTATGTGTCGCAAAGCTTAACGGACCAGTT
>CANRHT010000016.1 GCA_947630465.1 uncultured Pseudomonadaceae bacterium | reverse complement strand
TATACCCCAGTGTCAGCGCTGAGGCTGAGCCACCGGTCACCGTGGTGGATAAAGTTGTTGACCGTAAAGGTTCACGCGCACTGGCTGAAGCCTATTTAACCTACTTGTGGTCCGATGAAGCGCAGCGTATTGCCGCCAATAACTATCTGCGCCCACGCAATCAAGACATTTTAGTCGAGTTTGCCGACCGCTTCCCAACAGTAGATTTTATGCCAGTGGAAGCTACATTTGGCAGCTGGTCTGAGATTCAAAAAACCCACTTTAATGATGGTGGTATTTTTGATCAAGTCTACGCCGATCAGCAATAAGACTCTGCCATACAATTACGCCATGCCCATGCATGGCGTAATTCGTTTAAGCGCTGGATCTAGCTCGTACAACAGCCTTTACACCAAGCTTTACTCTTTCTTTTTCACATAGAGCACAAGATTGTGATCCACCAATTCATACCCCATATCAGCTACAACTTTATGTTGACGGCGTTCGATTTCTTCGTCAAAAAACTCAAACACTTCGCCTGAATCAACACAGACAATATGGTCGTGATGCTCACCATCATCCAATTCAAATACGGCATGCCCGCCATCAAAATTATGACGAATAACCAGTCCTGCTGCTTCAAATTGAGTCAGCACTCGGTATACGGTAGCCAGCCCCACATCCTCTCCTGATTCCATCAATGTTTTGTAAACATCTTCGGCGCTCATATGCCGTGGCTCACAGGATTCAAGGATTTGCATGATTTTAACGCGGGGTAAAGTGACCTTTAAACCGGCTTTACGTAATTCATTATTTTCAGACATAGTTGTTTTCTCACTAATGCGGTTTCGCTGAGGCGCACAATGCAGGTATGATCAGCGTATCTGTTACCTATTTACGATAGTGGAAGTCCATCTCTAATGCAAAATAGATCACGTATTATTCGCAGCTTTACGCTTGCTAGCTTACTTGTACTGGCTGGGTGCTCATTTCCCGGGGTGCATAAGATTGATATTCAGCAAGGCAACGTGGTGACCCAAGACATGGTTGACCAACTGCGTCCTGGTATGACTACGCGTCAAGTGCGTTTTATTATGGGCACACCACTGGTCGCTGATACTTTTCACAGCAACCGCTGGGATTATTTATACAGCATTCAAGTGGCTGGTGGCACACGCAAGCAAGAGCGTATCAGCCTGATATTTAACGACAACAATGAACTGCAAGGCCTCGGTGGTGACTTTATGCCGGGCATCAGTCGTGATGATGCTATTTTAGGTCAGGCAGCCACGGTATCCAGCAGCAGTGATACAGACGAGCCGCACATCAATCCTGCAGTTGAAACACTAGAAGAACCTGTAGCTGCACCCCTGCCCGGCTCACTGCAAGAGCAGATTCAGCAAGAAGTTGACGCTATTGAAGCCGCGCCTATCCCAACATCACGCATTGAAGAAGGCGAGTACGACGATCTGTAAACCACAGATTCCTCTACTTCAGCAGCAGCGGCGCACTTATTGTGTTGCCTCTGCGGCTTCTGCAGCTTTTGCTTGAGCAGCACGCTCAGCGCGCTGACGCCGTACTTCTTTAGGATCGGCAAGTAAGGGCCGATAGATTTCAACACGCTCACCTGCTGCTAAAACATGCTCTTCTGGACGTGCAAGCGTCTTGCCAAAAATACCCAGCGGGCTCGTGGCTAAATCAACATCCGCAAACTCTTTATCCAAGCCTGAGCGCAGGGCTGCAGCACGCGCACTGGTGCCTTCTTCAACCTGCAACAACACAATCTTTTGTTTATGCGCTAAGGCATAGGCCACTTCAACACTGATCATCGTCTTACCCATAGAGTTCTTTAGCGCGCTGGCAAAACGCATCCACCATCGTATTCGCCGCTTGCGTAAACAGTGGCCCCAGCGTGGCTTTAATAATAGGACCGGCGTAATCAAACTCTAAATCAAGACTGATTTTACAGGCCTTTTCACCCAAGGCCTTAAACTCCCACGTGCCCTGCAATTGGCTAAAGGGGCCTTCTTCTAAAGCCATACTGATGCTTTGATTGGGGACTAAAGTATTTTTAGTGACAAAGCGTTGTGACAGGTGCCCTTTGGCAATCATCAGCGCCGCACGCATGCTGTCTTCTGTCTCTTCAAGCACTTCACTGGCAGAACACCAAGGTAAAAACTGCGGGTAACTGGGAACGTCATTAATTAAGTCGTACAGTGCAGCAGCGCTGTAAGGTAATAAAGCTGAACGTTGGATATGCGTAGCCATAATCGTTGTTTACACCCATTAAAATCGCGAAATAAAGTCTGCTATAGGCCGATGAACGTGCTGTTGTCTAAACTGCACAGCGTACTTTTCATGCCATAACAGACTGCGCAATACAGTATATGTGCGTCTATTGTCATGCATTCATTGGCACCGCTCAAGCAATGCAGCAAAGATTCCTTGGCTGACTCTCGCCAGACGCAAGATTAAGTCTTATAATCAGCAACTATGGCTAAACATAAAAAACAACCCCAAGGTACCATCGCGCTCAATAAAAAAGCGCTACACGATTATTTTGTCGAACAACGTATGGAGGCAGGTATTGCTCTAGCCGGCTGGGAGATTAAAAGCTTACGTGCAGGCAAAGCGCAGTTGGTCGACAGTTACGTATTACTTAAAGACGGCGAAGCATGGCTGATGGGCTGTCATATCAGTCCCTTAACGGCTGCCAGCACGCACGTCATTACCGACCCTACGCGCACACGTAAATTGCTACTCAATCGCAATGAGCTGGATAAGCTCTTTTCTGGTGTGCAGCAAAAAGGCTACACCTGCGTTGCTTTAGCACTGTACTGGAAAAAGCATCTGGTTAAGTGTGAAATTGCCTTAGGTAAAGGTAAGAAAGATTACGATAAACGTCATGTCGAAAAAGAGCGTGACTCCAACCGTGAAATGCAGCGCGCACTGCAAGATCGTAAGAAAGCCATTTAACCGCTCATCATTCTCAGTAAGGTCAGTGCACTAAGGCGCTGACCAACCCGCTGCATGCAACACCGCCATAATACTGTCCTGTGTTTGCTCACCCTTTAATTCTTCAACCACCTTCCCCTGCGGGTCGATAATATAGGTCGCCGGCAAACCTGCTGCTCGAGTCAAATCAAAACGCTCGGCAGGATCATGTGCCAGTACGGGAAATTCAATCCCCAGCAATTGACTGTCTTCTAACAGCTCAGCACCTTGCAAGTCATCGTAATTCACACCAAACACTTGCACACCTTGCCCCTGCAGTTGGGTTTGTAATGCATTGAGCTCAGGAACTTCTTTACGGCAGGGCGCGCACCACACCGCCCAATAGTTGATGACCAACCACTGCCCCGCCACGGTTGACTCTGCAATTTTGACCCCATGCTGATCAATGCCCAAGGGCTCAACTTGATCACAGGCGCTGAGTAATAGCACGCACACCACCATCACATACTTTTTAAAATTCAAAACATTCACTCCCACCGTTAAGGCATTCGCCTAAAGGACTGAGCCTGTTAGAATGGCGCATGCGTTTTTTTGAGAACAGTCCTATGTCCAATGCTATAACTTTGTACCACTATTCACGCTGCAGTAAATCCCGCGCCGCTTTAGCGCTGCTTGAAGAGCGCGGTATTCACGCCAATATTATTCACTACATTGATACGCCACCCAATGCCGAGCAACTGACAACGCTGCTCAGTCAACTGGGGATGAGCGCGCGCCAACTGCTGCGCACAGGTGAGTCAGTGTACCGCGAAATGAATCTTGATCACCCTGATCTGAGCGAAACAGAGCTGATCGAAGCCATGGTACGCGCACCTATTTTAATTGAGCGCCCTATTTTAGTCGTTGGCCAACGCGCTGCCATTGGTCGCCCAATCGATAATTTAATTGAGTTACTCGCATGACCCAACCTTATGTTTTAGTTTTGTATTACAGCCGCCACGGTGCTACTGCCGATATGGCCCGTCATATTGCTCGCGGTGTTGAGCAAGGCGGTATGGAAGCGCGTCTGCGCACAGTGCCGGCGATCTCCAATGAGTGCGAAGCCGTTGCCCCTGCGATACCCGAAACAGGTGCGATGTATGCAAGCTTGGATGATTTAAAAAACTGCGCAGGCCTCGCTTTAGGCAGCCCGACGCGCTTTGGCAATATGGCCGCTGCCATGAAGTATTTTTTAGATGGCACCAGCAATTTATGGCTGACCGGCGAGTTGGTGAATAAGCCTGCTGGCGTTTTCACTTCAACCTCAAGTTTACATGGCGGACAAGAAAGCACCCTGCTGAGCATGATGCTGCCTCTACTGCACCACGGCATGCTGATTTGTGGCTTGCCTTATAGCGAACCGGCCTTAATCAATACGCAAAGCGGTGGCACACCTTACGGCCCTAGCCATGTTGCGGGTGCGGATAGCAAACGCCCACTTGATGAGCACGAAATCAGCTTATGTGTTGCTTTAGGCAAACGCCTTGCACAATTTGCGCAACAATTGGAGACGCCTCGTGGCTAAAAAAACGCCTAAACCACTGCCCGAACTGAGCTGGCTTGAGCCGCGTTTGCGTATCAGCCGCCTGTTAAGTTTAGCTTCGCTGGCGGCATTGGCTGCACTGATCGTCGCTTGGAATCTCATTTTCACTCTGCGTCCCAGTGGTGCTGGACTGGGTGCTGTAGTGATTATCAGTATCGCCTTATTTCCGTTACTGATAGTGGCGCTCGGAATGATTCTAGGCTCAGCTAAAACCCATATTTGGGCGTGCATTTTAATTAACGTCTACTTTGTGCACGGCGTATTGGCAAGCTTTGCATCTGAGCAAGCTTGGCTGGGCTACGCTGAAGTTGCGTTAAGCGCGCTACTGTTTGGCAGCGCTTTTATGCACACTCTGTGGTGCTTTAAATACCAACGCAAACTCGCGGGTGAAGCCTAACGGATCAAGCAGTCTGGGTTCTGGGCTATAAAAAAAGCCGCTGTGCAGTTCATTCTGCATCAGCGGCTTTTTTATTAGCAGAGCTGCTCTGACTTAGAACTTAGTGCTCTAAGTACTTTTCCGCATCCAGCGCGGCCATACATCCAGCACCGGCTGAAGTAATCGCCTGACGATAGACATTATCCGCCACATCACCCGCCGCAAACACACCCGGGATACTGGTTGCAGTCGCGTTACCTTCACGACCACCATTGACCACCATGTAGCCATCTTTCAGCTCAAGCTGGCCTTCAAACAAGCCGGTATTAGGCGTGTGACCAATAGCGACAAATAAACCATCGACTGCCAGCTCTCGTGTGCTGCCATCGTTATTTAATAAGCGCACAGCGGTAACACCCATGTCATTACCCAGTACTTCATCCACTTGCGCATTCAGCGCCAGCTCAATTTTGCCTTCAGCAACCCGCGCGTGCAGTTTGTCTTGTAAGATTTTTTCAGAACGGAACGTATCACGACGGTGAACCAAGGTCACTTTGCTGGCGATATTGGATAAATACAGCGCTTCTTCAACGGCTGTATTACCGCCGCCCACCACAGCGACTTCACGGTTACGGTAGAAAAAACCATCACAAGTGGCACAGGCTGAAACGCCCTTACCCATAAAGGTTTCTTCTGACGGCAAACCTAAATAACGCGCACTGGCGCCAGTCGCAATAATCAACGCATCACAGGTATAAGTACCACTGTCACCGATCAAGGTAAAAGGCTTGCTTTGCAGTTGCGCCGTATGGATGTGATCAAACACAATCTCAGTTTCAAAACGCTCGGCATGCTGTTGCATACGCTCCATCAGCGCGGGTCCTGTTAATCCTTCTGGATCACCCGGCCAGTTGTCCACTTCAGTCGTTGTGGTCAATTGACCACCTGACTGCATGCCGGTAATCAACAGTGGCTTAAGGTTAGCGCGCGCGGCATACACAGCAGCACTGTAGCCCGCAGGACCAGAACCTAGAATCAGAACAGGGGCGTGACGAACTTCAGACATATATAACTCCTAACAAGGGATCTAAGGCCAAAAAATGTGTCAAAGGACAGCTTGCCAGTTCGCTAACCGGCGACAAACCACTAAACTGTACAAGAATAAACGCAGGTTACAGTATTTACTGACACTTTGACTCTGCACATATTGTCTACCACGCTTGCTTATTGCGCCATTTGCACAGGAAAAATCTTATGTCTGCCCAGCCTCTTGGCGGCCCCCACTACCTAAATGCTGGTTTTAAAATGATTATGCGCCCCGGTTTGCGCATGTATGTCTTATTACCCTTATCAATCAATATCATGGTTTTTTTCGGCTTAATTTATTTTGCCGTACAGCGTTTTAATGGCTGGGTCGCACAATTGATGCCTAATTTGCCCAGCTGGCTGTCTTTTCTCGACTATATATTGTGGCCGCTGTTTGTCGTGCTGGTGCTGCTGATTATATTTTTCACCTTTACCACGATTGCTAATTTAATTGCCTCCCCCTTCAACAGTTTTCTCGCGGAAAAAGTTGAGAGCATTGCCCGTGGTGAAGACACCGCTGCACCTTTTAGCTGGGGCGAACTGCTGGCGATGGTGCCGCGCACCTTATGGCGGGAAATGCGCAAGCTGGGCTATTTTTTACCACGCGCTTTGGGACTGCTGATTTTATCCTTTATCCCCGGCGTGAATATTATTGCTGCACCCTTATGGGTGGTCTTTAATATTTGGATGATGGCCGTGCAATATATTGACTACCCGGCTGATAACAATAAAGTCAGTTGGGGGCTGATGTTGGAGTGGTTGCGTGTTAAACGCTGGCTCAGTTTAGGCTTTGGCGGCATTACTTATCTGGTGCTGATGGTGCCACTGCTTAACCTTGTGGCGATGCCGGCCGCCATTGCTGGCGCGACTTTACTTTGGGTCGATCACTACAAGGTGATCGACAAGTCATAATCACTTTATAAAAGTGACCGTAAAACCATAGCAGCCCGCAGATGCACAATGCACGCGGGCTGTACTGAGGTTTTACAATAAGCTACTGAGTTGCAGCTGGCCGTTATGAATAGGTGGGCACCAGTAATAACCGCCTGTGATCGGACGACTGAAGCGAAACAATCCATCAGTAATACCATCATCAAAACCGAGCATGCGCTGTAATTGCATTTCAAAGAAATCCAGCGTTTTAGCAAAAGACAAGAACACCAAACCGGCTTGATCACCATCGATATAAGGCATCGAGCGGCGCACCACAAAAGCTTCTGGCTCAAAGTCTTCCATGGCGGTGCGTTTGACGTGAGCCGATTCAGGCGCGTCATCAAGTTCTTCGTTATCGCTTAAACGACGGCCAAAGATATGATCCTGCTCTTGCTGCGGCAAGGCTTTAAAGCCCGGCAAATCATGCACCCAATGCTGCACCGCCGCATAACTGCCGCCCGGTGCCTCACAATCAATCGCCGCATCAATCGCCTCTTGATCAACTGGGTTCTCAGTGCCGTCCTCATATCCGGTTAAATCAAGACCGGTTTTATAACGAAAAGCTTCGGTGACTTGCACGACTTTTAAAGCGGGCGCCAATGCAGCCACCAACGCGTTGGTGCGGTGCAAAAGCTCGCCACGATCATCCCCGCGCAACCAACACCAGAGTGCATGTTGTGTCGAAGGCACATCAATACCTTTAGCGCTTAACGCAGGAAAAACGCGCAGTTTATCCAGTTTCACATTCAACGCCTGCAACAGCGAATGACCAAAACCAATCACTGTTGCATCACCATCCGCCATGACCGCTAAGCGGCGCAAGGCAGCAGCAAGATGCTCACTTGATTCAAGGGTAAAAAAAAGATGGCGGGCTAAGGGTGGTACAGGATCAGCTAAAATACCTGTTTGGTGGGTGACCATGTGTTGCTCCTTAAAACGATACTATGTGCAGAACACGCTAAGCGTTGACCTATAAATATAGGACGATTTATCACGAGTTTACAGCCTTGCACTGACCCTGCGACTCAATATCTGTGTTTTATCCTGTAAACCCACGGTATTACCAGTGCAACAACGAACTTTTATTGAATAAGCTGTTCTAAAACGCATAGTATTCACCATACGTCATCCAACATAAGCGGCATAAGGACATAATCATGTTTAAACTTTCAACCTCTCGCACACTGATTGCGACCAGTATTTTTGCGTTACTCGCGGGTTGCGCCAGCAATAACCCTTACGACAACCAACAAGGACAGCAAGGCGGCTCATCCAATAAAACTGCTATTTATGGTGGCCTCGGCGCACTCGGTGGTGCAGTGGTTGGCGCAGCGTCTTCAAGCAAAAAAGACCGCAAAAAAGGTGCTCTAATCGGTGCGGCAGTAGCGGGTGCGGCGGGTGCGGGTTACGGTTATTACGTTGACAAGCAAGAAGCTGAATTGCGTCGCAGCATGCAAGGCACTGGCATTGATATTCAGCGTGATGGCGATAACTTAACGTTAGTGATGCCAGGCAACGTGACCTTCGCAACGGACTCAGCCAGTATTTCAGGTAACTTTTACGGCACGCTCAACAACTTAGCGCAGTCGTTTAATCAGTATGATCAAAACACCATTGAAATTGTGGGTCATACCGACAGCACAGGGCCTTACCAGCACAACATCAACTTATCCCAACGTCGCGCGCAAAGCGTTGCTGATTACATGCGTAACCAAGGTGTCAACGGTATGCGTATGAATATCAGCGGTGCAGGCCCCAATCAGCCGGTCGCCGATAACAACACAGCACAAGGCCGTCAGCAAAACCGCCGTGTAGAAATCAACCTGCGCCCTATTCCTGGCGCTTATCAGTAACAGCTGATATTAAAGCCCTCGCCTGTCTAGGTGAGGGCTTTTTTATGCCTGCGCTAATAACTGATTGATCGGCGCCAGCAACAAGCGCTCTTTCGCAGGTTTGGCTAGACGTTTAATCGCAATTTCACGGCGCAATGCTGCTGATTTATCCACACAGGCCTCAACATACACCAACGCTTGTGCCGGGCTGGTAGAAAAAAACCGCGCGCCCTTACCTGCACAATGCTGCGCAAATCGTTTTTCCACATTCAAACTGATCCCGCAATACAGCGCCTGATTTTCTGCGCGCACTAAATACACATACCAAGCGGGTTGCGCTGCTTGCTCTGCTATTGTCATATCTATCCTGTTCTGCGCATGGCTTTTCTAAGAGCACTTGAGCAATAATCCACGCCATTAAGCCTTTAGACGGATGAAACACCTTTATGCACCTTCATATTCTAACCACAGGCGGCACCTTTGATAAAATTTATCATGATGCCTTATCTGAATTTACCATCGGCGAGCCTATGGCAGGCGAACTGCTCGCTGAAGCGGGCGTCAATCTATCCTACAGCGTTGACAGTGTGCTGAAAAAAGACAGCTTAGAGCTCACTGACACTGACCGTGAACTGCTGCACCAGCACGTTAGCCAAAGCCCTCATCAACATATTCTAATTATTCACGGCACCGACACCATGGCGCTAACAGCGCAACACCTGAGCAACATTCAAGATAAAACGGTGGTATTGACCGGCGCAATGCAGCCGGCACGGATGCGCCATACCGATGCACCTTTTAATTTAGGTTTTGCTATTGGTGCTGTGCAATGTTTAGACTCAGGCATCTATATTGCGATGAACGGGCAGATTTTTAACGCGAACAACGTACAAAAAAATCGTCACCTAAGTCGTTTTGAAACCCTTTAACTAAAAGAGCTATCCCTATCCATGATTAAAAATGCATTAATTGTTGAAGCACTGCAACCCGCCGATGCCTGTGTTATTTGGCTGCACGGCTTGGGCGCTGACCGCACTGACTTTGAGCCTGTGGCACGCATGTTACAACCACAGATGCCCACTACCCGCTTTATTTTGCCACAAGCACCGATTCAAGCCGTGACAATTAACGCCGGTTACAGCATGCCCAGCTGGTACGATATTTTATCGATCAGCCCCGGCAAACGTGCCATCAATAGTGAGCAACTGGAAACCTCCAGCCAGCAATTGATCACCTTAATGGAGCAGCAGCGTGATAGCGGCATCAGCCCTAAACGTCTGTTTTTAGCGGGGTTTTCTCAGGGCGGTGCAGTGGTGTACCACACGGCTTATTTACGCTGGAATGAAGCCCTCGGCGGTGTGATTGCTTTATCAACCTATGCACCAACCTTTGAAAACGTTAACCAACTGAGCCCTGTACAGGCGCAAACACCTGCGCTGTGTATGCATGGCAGTAATGACCCTGTTGTACCCTTTGCCATGGGTCAAGCGGCGCAGCAACAACTGGCCAGCTGGGGCGTGCCGGTAACCTGGCAGGATTACCCGATGCAGCATGAAGTCTGCCAGCAGCAAATTGCTGATATCAGTCACTGGCTGAGCAAACAACTGCAATAAACCCAGCACACAATCGAACGGTCCATGCATACGCCCTACACACTTGACTTGGCTAGCATTAATAATTAATACGTGCTATAGAAAGTTACTGTAGTTATTCAGGAAGGCTGCTGCATGGACAGGTTCACTACACACGAAATAAGGCATATTGTTAACGCCTGTCCTCTCTTTTTACATATTGACAGCGACAGCCTGCACAGCATTTTGGCATTTTTTACTGTTCACGAATTAGAGATGGGCGCTGTATTAATTTGCCCAGAACAACAAAATGACTGTTTATATTTACTTCTTGAAGGTCAACTCAGCATTCACTTAAGCTGCACCACAACACCACCCATCAGCTTTTTAAATAGTGGTGATTACGCTGGTGAAGTCAGCTTTCTCGATCATCAGTACCCCTCAGCCTATGTTGTGGCCAATAAAAAAAGCATTGTGATTCAATTACACCGACGCAACCTGCCAAGGCTCTATGACATCACGCCCATCATCCATAATAATTTACTGCGCATTTTATGCAGGCGCATTCGCAGCGGTAATAACTCTTTACTGCACAGCGAAAGAAACGCGCATATTGATAGCCTAACGGGCATCCCCAACCGGCGCTGGCTCGACTATGCGTTTCAACGTGAGCGTCAACAGTGTGACGAAAAAAATGTGCCCTTGTGCTTAATCATGCTGGATGTTGATCACTTCAAAGCCTACAACGACACCTATGGGCATATTGCCGGTGATAGCGTCTTACAGTTCACCGCGCTGCAACTGCGTAAACATTTACGTCCGCACGACAGTATCGCGCGTTTTGGCGGTGAAGAATTTGTTGTACTGCTTCCCAACACGACACTGCCTGAAGCCTATGAAGTTGCTGAACGTCTGCGTGAATGCTTAGCAGATCTCAAGGAACTGCCCAATACACAGCCCAGCCTACCGTGCATCACCATTTCTTTAGGTGTAGCGGTACTCTCCAAGCAGGACGTATTAGCCAGTCTTCTAGAAAAAGCCGATAAAGCGCTCTACCAAGCGAAGCAACAAGGTCGCAATCAAGTCTGCCTGCACAGCGAAGCATGAAACAAGTTCTCCAAAGGGCTGCGATGCCTTACACTAGATGGCATTCATAGACTACAGATAAGAGAACGCTGTGCTTAAAGCACCTAAAAATTTTTTTACACAGGATGCCTCAGATAGATCTGTGCCCACAGACAGCAGTAGCGCATCACCTGCAACAACCCACATATTTGAAAAAGAACATATGCCTGAAGAATCCAAGAGCCAAGAGATTAAGGCCACAACGCAAAAGCCGCACAACCGTCCAGTCAAACCCAGCACACCACAAACACTTTGGTCACTCGCTGATTTTGTCGTTGAACCGACTGAAGACAAAGTGCGCTTTCATGATTTCGCTCTAGCCCCCGAATTAATGCATGCCATTCAAGACTTAGGCTTCCCCTATTGCACCCCCATTCAAGCGCAAGTACTCGGCCATACGCTGGCAGGTAAAGATGCGATTGGTCGTGCGCAAACGGGTACCGGTAAAACAGCAGCCTTTTTAATCTCCATCATCAGTCAACTGACGCAAACTCGCCCACCCGATGAGCGTTATATGGGTGAACCGCGCGCTTTAATTATCGCGCCCACCCGTGAACTGGTGGTGCAAATTGCCAACGATGCCATTGCCTTGACCAAATACACCAACCTCAACGTCATGAGTTTTGTTGGCGGTATGGATTTTGATAAGCAGCGCAAGCAACTTGAAGCGCGTTATTGCGATATTTTAGTAGCAACCCCAGGGCGCTTACTCGACTTTAATCAGCGCGGTGAAGTGCATCTCGATATGGTTGAAGTGTTGGTACTGGACGAAGCAGATCGCATGCTAGATATGGGATTTATCCCGCAAGTGCGACAAATTATTCGTCAAACACCTCCTAAACAAGAACGCCAAACCTTACTGTTTTCCGCAACCTTCACCGAAGACGTGATGAACCTGTCGAAGCAGTGGACCACCGATCCCGCTATTGTTGAAATTGAGCCTGAGCATGTGGCCAACGACTCTGTTGAGCAACATGTCTTTGCTGTAGCCGGGAGTGATAAATACAAACTGCTGTACAACCTGATTCAAAAGAACAACTGGCCGCGGGTGATTGTATTTGCCAACCGCAAAGACGAAGTGCGCCGTATTGAAGAGCGCCTGACACGCGACGGCATCAGTGCTGCGCAAATGTCGGGTGATGTCGCACAACACAAGCGTATCCGTGTATTGGAAGACTTCCGCGCTGGGCGCTTGCGCGTTTTAGTGGCAACGGATGTCGCTGGCCGTGGCATTCACGTTGACGATATCAGCCACGTCGTTAACTTTACTCTGCCTGAAGATCCGGATGATTACGTACACCGTATTGGTCGCACCGGTCGCGCGGGCACCACTGGGGTCTCCATCAGTTTTGCCGGTGAAGATGATTCCTACGCTTTACCGCCGATTGAAGAATTGCTCGGGCATAAGATTCAGTGCGAGACGCCGACTGAAGACCTGTTAACCGATCCACCGAAAAGCCGTTAAATTCTGAATCGTGCACCACTCTGAGCCTATTTTCTAATGGGCTCACACAAAAAAGCCAGACGCGTTATACGTCTGGCTGGTTTATTCACTGTGATTCAGCCTGACTTAATCCGGCACCTGCATGCGGCGAATACGACGCGATAAGCTGAGCATCACCAGCATAAAAGTCAGTAAAATCGGCATCACGCCAATATTAAAGAACTTCAGCTTAGTCCCCAGCGATTCAATATCATTATTGAGCTGGTAACGCACTTCACGTAATTCTTTGCGCAGTTGCAACTTCTCCGCTAAGAACTGCTGCATGGTCGCTTGCTGTTCATCAGTTAACTGTAAGTCTTGCTCAGGATCTGTTTCCTGTTGCAATTCAAACAGCTTCTCTTCAGTGGCGGCTAAACGCAGTTGCAACTCCTGCTCCTTCTTACGAAAACGCTCCTGCGCGGTACGTTGCAGGTTATCCACCATGGTAAAAGGCCGGTTGAAGTTTGCCCGCGAGCGCACACCAATCAGCGCATCTGAGCCAGATAAGTTATCCAGCGCATTAATGGTAAAACTGCCATTGTCAGCCCAAGGCTGCGGCAAACGTTGACCAAAGAAATCCTGCACTTGCACCCACATCCGATCGCTGAGCATATCGGTATCCGCCACAATGATGACATTGATCATCTCAGCATTTTGCAAACCCTGTTCACGCCCTTCAATGCCTTCAGCAAAAGCCGTCGTAGCGGGACCGCTGATACGCGCAGCCAGCACATAACGCTCACCGGTTGGCTCAAACTCAGCCAGTAACTCCTCTGGGTTTTCCAGCATCGCAAAGCGCTGCGCACTGAATGGCATGGCATATTCAGAGCTGTACAATAAGGGCGTAAACTGAGTTTTGGCGTTTTCCAGCGGCTCTAAGATACCGGCGGTGGCCACAGTGATACTGTTCAGTTGTGAGGTCAGCACATCATGGCTATCCAAGGCTTTTTTGGGCAGCGCCAGCCAACCCGGGTGACGCACCGCCCGTTGCTGCTGGCCAACCCCGACTGACATGGCATAAGCCCCATCACCCAGCACTTGAGCGGGCAACATACGCACGCCCCACGCTTTAAACAGCGCGGGCAGATCAGAGCTTTTATCCACCGCTAACTCGCCCGGCATGCCCATTGCGGTATCAGCTTCACTGTAAGGATCAACAAAGGCCAATAACTTACCGCCGCCCAAGACAAACTGATCAATGGCGTACTGAGTGGCCTCACTGAGGTTTTTCGGGTGCACCAACAAGAGCGTACGAATATGTGCGGGGATTAAATCCACATCATCTTTTAAACTTTCGATAGCAAACTGCTGGCGTATTTCTTCCAGAATCGTCCAAGTGGGTTGCGGCTGCCCCGCTTGCATATCAAAACCGCCATTGAGCGGTAAACCCGATAGCACACCAATCACTGGGCGCTCAGTTTGCGCCACGCTACTGATTAAACGGCTGAGCTCATACTCAAGTAACTCTTCTTGGTCCAAAGCAAAAAACGGAATAATCTGTTGATCGCCCTGCGCATTGTGCGCGGCTAAACCAAAGTACAGCTGCGCACCTTCTTGCTCCAAAGGCACCGCTTGCAAACCCAATGCCGCCGCGCGATCTTCATCTTCGGAGAAGGCTTCAGGGTCAATCACTTCTAAACGTAATTGGCCATCAGCCATACGCACGTAGGCATCCAGTAACTCTTCTACACGCTGTGCATAGTTACGCAGCATGGGCACGTCGCGCGTGGCTTTGTTGGAGTAAAAGTACTGCAAGCTGATCGGTTCTTGCAGCTCACTGAGCAATTGCTGGGTACCTGGCGACAGGGTGTAAAGCTTTTGCTCAGTAAAGTCCCACTGAGTGTTTTTAAACAGGTTATTGGACAGCATATTAAAGCCGACAAACACCACGGCAATCAGCGCTAAACCGACGCTGGAATACATAAAATTTCTCATAGTCAGTCCGCCTTCTTCACATCAATTACCACAGCAGTTGCCATCAACCACGCCGCAATAAAGCTTAAGAAATAAAGCAGATCTCGCACATCGATCACCCCTTTACTGATGGCCTGAAAGCGCGTTAAAAAACTAAAGGACGCAATCGCATCCACCAACCACTGCGCCGCCCAGCCATTAAACGCGTCCAGCACTAAAGAAAAGCCGCTAACGACAAATAGAAAGCACACGCTGACTGTTAAAATAAAGGCAATCACTTGGTTTTTGGCAAAGGCCGACATGCATGAGCCCACGGCTAAATACGCGCCCACCAACAGCCAACTACCGACATAACCAGTCAAAATTGCGCCATTATCTGGATCACCCAAGTAATTGACCGTCAATATCATTGGAAAGGTCAGCAGCAAAGCAATACCAGCAAACACCCAAGCGGCTAAAAACTTACCCACCACGCTTTCAAAGCGGGTAATAGGCAGCGTCATCAGCAACTCAATGGTGCCGCTTTTACGCTCTTCTGCCCACATGCGCATCGCCAGCGCGGGCACTAAAAACAAGTACAGCCAAGGATGGAAATTAAAAAACGGCTTTAAATTAGCCTGCCCACTCTCGTAAAAGCCACCTAAATAAAAGGTAAAAACACTGGTCAAAACTAGAAAAATCAGCAAAAACACATAAGCCAAAGGCGTCGCGAAAAAGCTGACAAATTCTCGCTTAAAAATAATGGGTAGCTGTCTCATGCCACATCTCCACGGGTCAAACTGCGGAACACTTCATCTAAACGTCCGCGCTCCACTTCAAGCTCGCGCACGGGCCAGCCTTGCGCATGAATCAATTGACTCACAGCGGGAAAAATCACCTGTCCCGGCTCTGCAAGAATGGTCAGACTGCCATCTAAAGGGTTATCTTCCAGCCCTGCCACACCGGGCAGCGCTTGTAACAGCTGACGATCGAGCGGCTGATCAGCCAGCACAGTAACGGCTTGATGATAACGTGAACGGCTTTGCAGTTCATAAGGCGTTTCATCCACCAGCAAGCGCCCGCGACTAATCACCATGGCACGGGTGCATAGAGCGCTGACTTCTTCCAAAATATGTGTGGAAATAATCACAATACGATCCACCGCCAAGCTTTTAATCAGCTTGCGCACCTGATGTTTCTGATTGGGATCGAGACCATCGGTGGGCTCATCTAGAATCAGCACTTTAGGATCATGCAACACCGCTTGTGCTAAACCCACACGGCGCTTAAAGCCTTTAGATAAGGTCTCAATATTTTGCTCAACCACATGCTCAAGCTCGACTAAAGCAATGGCTCGCGCGACACGTTGTTGCAATTCTTTACCGCGATAACCACGGATCTGGGCAATAAACACCAAGAAATCAAACACGCTCATATCGCCATAGCAAGGCGCACCTTCTGGCAGATAGCCAATCAAGCGTTGTGCTTTCAATGTCTGTTTGGTGATATCAAAACCACAAATACTGACCTGCCCTTCACAAGGTCGCAAAAAGCCTGTGAGCATTTTCATCGTGGTGGATTTTCCAGCGCCATTGGGGCCTAAAAATCCCACCACTTCACCCGGCTCGATGCTAAACGATAGATCATCAACCGCCATATGCTGCACAAAGCTTTTGCTTAAGTGCGTTACTTTAATCATGACTCCACCCTATCCCACGCTAACTACGGGTTTACCGCCATCTAATTAAGCGGTTTATAAAAATTGCAGAACTGCGCCGCTGCACGCTGCAGGTTAAAAAAACAGAGCATAGCAGCCGCGCTAGGCTTTATGAGGAAATTTGTTTCATCCCAGCGCCAGCCGACTGATTTCACTACCGAAAGACTGTGCGGCCTCTCATTGAATTACTCAATGAGCTGACTTATTATAGCGCCCGTCTTGGGGGAGTAGTCGGCTATGGAATCATCCATAGCGTGCACGTCAACATACTTGATCAACCGATCATGGTGTGCACACCAAGGGTTGTGTTTTTAACGCAAACCATCTTGGCTGACGAGACCCATGACATACATAACCTTACCGGGTGGCGAGGCTGTGTATGTCATGGTTACTCATTTGTCCGCCCTCAGGTTTATGTATGTTCGAAACACTCCTTGCCTCCACTGGCATCGTTGCTTTAGCAGAAATCGGTGACAAAACCCAACTTTTAGCACTCATGCTTGCAGCTCGTTATCGCAAGCCTACGCCCATTATTCTAGGCATTTTAGTCGCAACTCTAGCCAATCACTTTTTGGCCGCCGCCGTTGGCTACCAGGTTGCACAACTGTTTACCGAGTCGACCTTGCTATGGGTTTTAGCAGGCAGCTTTCTCGCCATAGCAGCATGGACACTGGTACCTGACACCTTAGATGATGATGGCAACTTAGCTGCTAACTCCAGCCCTTTTATTGCCACTTTAATTGCGTTTTTTATTGCTGAGATGGGTGATAAAACACAAGTCGCAACAGTAATGCTTGCTGCGCAATTTGAGTACTTCTGGATGGTTGTGTGCGGCACCACGCTGGGTATGCTGATCGCCAATGTGCCTGTGGTTTTGCTGGGCAATTTTGCCGCAGAACGCTTACCCCTGACACTGATTCGTGGGTTGGCAGCCATCAGTTTTGTGATCTTTGCTGTGTACTGCGCATGGCAAGCTGTAGGTCTTGCTCAATAGATGTATGAGCCTGCATAACGCTAAACACAGGTTTGTTTGGCGTTATGCAGGCAGTGGCATAGCTTATTCAGCAGATATTTGCAGTACCACTTTACCGTTCACTTGATTGCTGGCCAGTCGCGCAAAGGCCGCTGATGCGTCCGTCCAGTCAAATACTTCTTCGACTTGTGGCTTGAGTGCGCCGCTGGCAAACAAAGGCCAGACCTGATCCAACAACTGCGCCATCAACTCACCTTTAAACGCATCACTGCGACTGCGTAAGGTTGAGCCAATCAACTGAATGCGCTTACCCAGCAACTGCGCAAGATCAAGCTCGGCACGGCGGCCACCCATCAGACCAATATTGATCCAACGGCCATCCAGGCGCAGCATTTTCAGGTTTTGTGCTGCATAGCTGGCACCCACCGGATCAAGAATCACATCAAAAGGCGCAAACTCATGCAAGCCTTCCATAGACTCACCGCGCACCACGCCGCCTTCAGCGCCTAACGCCTCACAGTAAGCTAAGCGCTCGTCGGAGCCCACACTGACCCAGCAAGGGCTGTTAAATGCCTTACAGAGCTGAATGGCTGCAGACCCCACACCGCTGGCGCCTGCATGCAATAAAACCTTCTCTCCCGGCTGTACCTGTGCCAACTGAAATACATTCAGCCAAGCAGTGGCATAGACTTCAGGAATGGCTGCGGCTTCAAGCATACTGATGCCGTCAGGGATCGGTAATACATGACGCGCATCCACGCAGACTTCCTGCGCCATACCGCCACCAGCTAGCAGCGCACAGACCCGATCACC
>CANRHT010000015.1 GCA_947630465.1 uncultured Pseudomonadaceae bacterium | reverse complement strand
TGCAAAGCATTCCAGTGCCCGTGATGGGCGGTATTCTGTGCTTGTTATTTGGCTCGATTGCCGTCGTAGGCCTCAGTACCTTAATCCGTAACCAAGTCGACCTGTCAGAAGCGCGTAACTTGATTATCGTTTCAGTGACTTTAGTCTTTGGCATTGGCGGGATGAGTATCGGCAGTGGCGACTTCACTTTGTCGGGCATTTCTTTATGCGCAATTATTGCGCTACTGCTTAATATTATTCTACCTGGCAATAAAGGCTGGAACACCAAACTACCAGCAGATTCTGAGGATGCCCCCCCATCTATTTAAGGCTATCAGCCAAGTCGGCCGTACAGCCTATAGTTCGGCCGACAGATTAGGGTTTAAGTCGAGCAGAAACAAAAAACCACCCATAAAGGGTGGTTTCAAGTATTACAGCAATCTATACCGCTGCGGCAGGACGCATATACGAAATAGGCGCTTGGCTGGCATCATCAAAAGTCACCACTTCCCAAGCATCAGGCTGCTCGATCAGGGTTCTTAATAATAAGTTATTCAGCGCGTGCCCTGACTTATAGCCACGGAACTCGCCAATTAAACTTTTACCTAACAAGTATAAATCGCCGATCGCATCAAGAATCTTATGCTTAACAAACTCATCTTCGTAACGTAAACCATCTTCGTTCAGAACTGAGTCTTCATCGACCACAATGGCATTATCAACACTGCCACCTAAGGCAAGGTTGTTAGTGCGCAGGTATTCGATATCACGCATAAAACCAAAGGTCCGTGCACGGCTGACTTCTTTAACAAAAGATGTGCTGGAGAAATCAACACAAGCCGTTTGCGTACGCCCAGCAAAAACTGGGTGATCGAACTCAATTTCAAAGCCCACTTTAAAGCCTTCAAAAGGCACAAAAGTGGCACGTTTCTCACCGTCTGCAACAGTGATCTCACGTAAAATTCGAATAAATTCTTTGGGCGCGTCTTGTTCTTCTAAACCAGCGGACTGGATCAAAAACACAAAAGGACCAGCGCTACCATCCATGATAGGTACTTCAGGCGCGGATAACTCGACGTAAGCGTTATCAATGCCCAAGCCAGCCATAGCCGATAAAAGGTGCTCTACGGTATCAACTTTAACGTCGCCTTTAACGAGCGTCGTTGACATCGTGGTTTCACCCACATTACGTGCTAGAGCAGGTATTTCCACCACAGGATCTAAATCCATGCGACGAAATACGATACCCGTATCCACTGCTGCCGGACGCAAAGTTAAGTAAACCTTCTCGCCGGAGTGTAAGCCGATACCAGTGGCACGGATTATATTTTTCAAAGTGCGTTGTCTAATCATGACTTAAGCCGCTGCTATACTGGTTGAGAATAGTTTTCAATAATGCGCAGCATCTTAACAGATGCGGCGCAAATAAAGAAATCGACTCGAAAACCTTGCCTTATCAATCGGCTTGGCGTCGTAAAAACGCTGGAATATCTAAGTAATCCATATCTTCTTGGCTGTTGGGCTTACTTGCAGTCGCCGCACCACCACTGGCTAGGCGCTGTGCTGTAGGCCGCTCATACTTACCATAGTCGATTGCTTTGCCGTCATCCATGGCAGGCACTGCAGTGGCTACACTGTGAATGACTTTAGGCTGAGTAATGGTTTCTACAGTTGTAGCAGCTGGCTTTTCTACACGCTGATCAAGGCCTGTCGCAACGACAGTGACATGCAATTCATCGCGCATTTCAGGGTCAATAACCGTACCCACTTTAACCATCGCCTCATCTGAAGCAAACTCTTCAATGATGCTACCCACTTCGGCGTATTCACCCAGAGACAAGTCAGGACCGGCGGTGATATTCACCAAAATACCGCGCGCACCATGCAGGTTGACATCTTCCAGCAATGGATTGCGAATCGCTTCTTCAGTTGCTTCACGAGCACGGTTAGGTCCTGTGGCAGAACCGGTACCCATCATGGCCATACCCATCTCGCTCATCACGGTTTTAACGTCAGCAAAGTCAACGTTAATCATACCTGGACGCTTGATGATGTCAGAAATACCACGTACTGCACCGGCCAACACGTCATCTGCTTTAGCAAAAGCTGACAGCAAACTGGCGTCTTTACCCAAGATAGTCAGTAGTTTTTCATTAGGGATAGTAATCAATGAATCAACGTGTTCAGCAAGCGCGCGAATACCTTCATCGGCGATCTGCAGACGACGTTTTCCTTCAAAAGGGAACGGACGAGTCACTACCGCAACGGTCAAAATACCCATTTCTTTAGCGACTTGCGCAATGATAGGCGCCGCACCTGTACCTGTACCACCACCCATTCCTGTGGTGATAAAGACCATGTCAGTGCCTTGCAATACTTCAGCAATACGCTCACGGTCTTCTTCAGCAGCTTTACGGCCCACTTCAGGGTTGGTACCTGCACCTAAACCTTTAGTCAGGTTCGTACCCAGTTGTAAAACTGTGCGCGCCGAAATATCACGCAATGCTTGAGAGTCTGTGTTAGCACAAATAAACTCAACACCCTCAATATTGCTATTGACCATATGATTAACAGCGTTACCACCGCCACCGCCGACACCGATGACCTTAATCACAGCACGTAGCGGAGACTGATCAACTAATTCAAACATGGCTTTCTCCTACCCTTCTATTTATAGCCCAGTTTTAACTGGATATTTTTAATTACAATTGATTTTGCAGCCAGCGTTTAACCCGCGTTAACACCGGCGTTTTCTCGTCTGTTTGGTCATACTTAACCAGCGTTCTATTAGCGTTCTCAGTTTGTTTGCGCAATCCGTAGACCAGCAAACCCACAGCCGTGGAATAGATCGGATTACGTACAGTATCACCCACACCCTTAATACCTTTCACGCCTTGGGGCGACCCTAAACGCACCGGCATATGGAAAATCTCTTCGGCTAACTCAACTGCACCTTCCATTTTTGCAGTACCACCGGTCAGCACAATACCCGCAGGAATCATGTCTTCATAACCACTGCGGCGCAGCTCAGCCAAGATTAAGGTAAATAACTCTTCATAGCGCGGCTCAACCACTTCAGCTAAGGCTTGACGCGATAGCTCACGTGGCGCGCGATCACCCACGCTAGGGACTTTTATCATCTCGCCGGGGCCGGCTAATTTAGCCAAGGCACAGGCATAACGAATTTTGATTTCTTCGGCATACTGCGTTGGTGTACGCAACGCCATAGCAATATCATTGGTGACTTGATCACCGGCAATTGGAATCACCGCGGTGTGACGAATCGCACCTTCAGTAAAGATGGCGATATCTGTAGTGCCACCGCCAATATCCACCAAGCACACACCGAGCTCTTGTTCGTCTTCGGTGAGCACCGCGCTGGCCGAAGCCAACTGCTCAAGAATCACATCTTCAATTTCTAACTCACAGCGACTGACACACTTCTCAATATTTTGCGAAGCGTTAATTGCGCACGTCACGACATGCACTCGAGCCTCTAGGCGTACACCTGACATACCTAAAGGCTCACGCACGCCTTCTTGGTTATCAATCACATAGTCCTGCGCCAAGGTGTGTAAGACCTTTTGATCGGCAGGAATGGCCACCGCTTGTGCTGCATCTAAAACGCGCTCAAGGTCGCCATGGCTCACTTCACGGTTACGGATGGCAACAATGCCATCCGAGTTTTGGCTGCGAATATGGCTGCCAGCAATCCCGACAAACACTGAGTGAATATTGCACTCAGCCATTTTCTGCGCTTGATTAATCGCGTGCTGTAACGACTGCACGGTTGATTCAATATTAATCACTACGCCTTTTTTCAAACCACGGGTTGGGTGCATGCCCACACCAATAATATTTAACTCACCTTCAGCAGTGACTTCGGCGACCAGTGCCACAACTTTGGATGTGCCTATATCAAGACCAACAATCATGTTGTGGTTATCTTCATGTGCCATTAACTTTTTCTCCTTCACTGTGCCACCACTGCTGTAGTTTCATTTTCGGCTGGGACGCGCCACGCAACGGCTAAGCCATTGGCATAGCGCAAATCAACCCGCTCAATTTTATCAATCTGTTGCTTCAGTTCTTTCTCATGCACCACAGCAAAACGTCGTACTTTCTCTACCAAATGATCGCGCCCAAATAACAACTGTAAACCGGTATGAGTGGTCACAAACCAACTGCCACGCTCACGCATTTCCAGTTGTTTAATTGAGTACCCTAATGGACGCAATGCTTGACTAAAGGTGAGGTATTGTTGCATAACTCGCGCCTGAGTGTTTTCCGGGCCAAATAACTGCGGTAAATGACTGAATTTCTCAACCTCGACAGCGGTAAATAAATAGCCTTGGGTACTGAGTAATGCCGCATCCCCCCAGCGCGCCACGGGCAATTGCTGCTGTATGATAACCCGTAACTGATCCGGCCAGATACGGTTCACTTCTGCATGCGCCACCCAAGGCAAGGCTTCCACTGCATGACGCACTGCATCAATATCCACTGAGAAAAACGATGCACCACTGTACGGCAGCAACAATTTTTCAACGGCCTCATGTTGCGTCGCTGTCAACTCACTCAATACCACTTTCGCAATCGGCGGATTCACGTAAGGTTGCAGCCATTGCTGGGCGCGTGGCAGGTTAATCGCCACAGCCACAACTACAGCTATCAATAGCACTACGCCTATAACTGTCCAATTCACTTGGGGCCACTGACGCTGGCTTTTCTGCGCAGCAGAACGACGCGCACCCCGAGCTGGCGCTTGACGCGTGGCTCCACGAGGTGCTGGCTTGGTCGTCCGCGATGCAGTGTTCATACCGTTAACCTCGAGCCTGCAGCGTGCCTGCTAAAATCTTTAGCACCAGCGCGGTAAAATCTAAACCTGCAGCTTGAGCGGCCATCGGCACTAAGCTGTGATCCGTCATACCCGGCACCGTATTCACTTCCAACAACCAAAAACCACCCTGCTGATCCTGCATTACATCAGCACGTCCCCAACCGGTTACGCCCAATGCTTGGCAGGCGCGCGCAGTCAGGTCACGCAGTTCTGTTTCTTTAGCAGCGGCTAAACCGCAAGGAATCTCATACTGAGTATCATTGGAGAGATACTTGGCATCGTAATCATAGAACGCATGATTGGTACCCAAGCGAATCGGCGGCAAAATTTCACCATCGAGCATCGCTATAGTAAATTCAGGACCACTGACCCACTGCTCGACCAACACCTGCGGATCAAAAGTGCGCGCTTCCTGCCATGCAGCCAGCAAGGCTGGCAAGTCGTCCACTTTAGCCATACCAATACTGGAGCCTTCAGTAGCCGGTTTCACAATCAAAGGAAAACCTAAGGCCTGTGCCGCATCATGACAGTCTTGCTCACTGGCTAAGGTCGCGTGACGTGGTGTGGGTAAACCTAGGCTGTGCCACACCTGCTTGGTGCGCAACTTATCCATCGCCAAGGCTGAAGCCAACACGCCACTGCCGGTATACGCAATGCCAGCACACTCCAGCAAACCTTGTACGGTACCGTCTTCACCACCACGGCCATGCAGCACAATAAAAGCCCGATCAATGTGTTCCTGAGCTAAACGAGTGACAATATCAGTGCCCACATCAATGCCAAAGGCATCCACACCCGCACTCTGTAGCGCCGCCAATACCGCCGCGCCTGATTTGAGTGAGACCTCACGCTCAGCACTGCGCCCACCATATAACACCGCGACACGGCCAAAAACTTTTACATCAACAGACTGACTCATGCTGGCTGTTCCTCAGTGCTGGCGGTAAATAACGGGTGCTTCAACAAACTTGGGGCAATACCACCAATATCACCAGCGCCTTGGCACAATAAAATATCGCCCGGCTGTAACAACGGCTTTAATAAAGGTGCTAAATCAGTGCCGCGCTCAACATATAAAGGGTCAAGACGCCCACGCTGACGGATGCTATGGCACAGTTGACGACTGCCTGCACCGGGAATCGGCTCTTCGCCTGCGGGGTAGACTTCAAGTAATAGCAGCACATGGGTTTCACCCAAGACCTGCACAAAATCTTCGTATAAATCGCGGGTACGGCTATAACGGTGCGGTTGATAGACCATCACCAAGCGGCGACCCGGCCAGCCATCGTGTACCGCTTTAATCACCGCTGCCACTTCGCTCGGGTGATGACCATAGTCATCCACTAACATGACTTGCCCGCCAGCAATAGGCAGCTCACCGTAGACTTGAAAGCGTCGTCCCACGCCCTCAAAGCCTGATAAGCCGGCAATAATAGCTGAGTCTGCAATACCTTCATCGGTAGCAATCGCGATAGTTGCCAAGGCATTCAGCACGTTGTGCTTACCCGGCATATTGACCGATACCGGCAATGGTTCACGGCCTTTGCGCAGCACCGTAAAAGACGTGCGCATGCCATCTTGGCTTACATCAATGGCACGCAAGTCCGCATCATCAGAAAAACCATAGGTCAGCATCGGACGCTTCACTTGTTTAGCAATTTCACGCACCGATGGATCATCCACACAGAGCACCGCTAAACCATAAAAGGGTAAGTTGTGCAGAAAGTCGACAAAGGTTTTTTTCAGACGATTAAAGTCACCACCATAAGTGCTCATATGGTCGGCATCGATATTAGTAACTACCGACACCATGGGCTGTAAATGCAGGAAGCTGGCATCACTTTCATCGGCTTCGGCAATTAAGTAACAGCCAGCGCCAAGCTGTGCATTACTACCGGCGGCATTTAAGCGCCCGCCAATGACAAAAGTGGGATCTAATCCAGCCGCGGCAAACACCGAGGCCAGCAAACTGGTGGTTGTGGTTTTACCGTGCGTACCGGCGACTGCAATGCCATGGCGGTAGCGCATCAACTCAGCCAGCATTTCTGCACGCGGCACTACAGGAATGCGACGTTCTAAGCCACGCGCCACTTCAGGGTTACTTGGATTAATCGCGCTGGACACCACCAACACATCGGCGTGTTCAACGTTTTCTGCGTGATGACCAAACACCACATTAACGCCTAAGCTTTGCAGTCGTTCTGTCACCGCTGATGGCTTTAAGTCTGAACCTGATACTTCATAGCCCAGGTTACGCAACACTTCAGCAATACCGCACATGCCAGTGCCGCCGATACCAATAAAATGGATGCGACGAATACGGCGCATGCGGCGAATTTCTGCCGTTGTTGGCTGTAATAAATCAACCATGTGCCACCTCCAAACAGACAGCGATAACTTGCTGTGTTGCGTCGGGCTGCGCTAAAAGGCGCGCCTGTTCACCCATGGTTTTAATGCGTTGTGTGTCCATCAATACCTCAGTTAACTGTGCAGCTAAACCCTCTGCATCAGTAGCATGTTGCGGCAACAAGACAGCTGCGCCTTGCTGAGCCAAAAATTCTGCGTTACGAGTTTGGTGATCATCAATGGCATGCGGCAGCGGTATTAAAAAAGACGCTAAACCCGCTGCTGCCAACTCACTGATTGTTAAAGCGCCAGCGCGGCAAATCACTAAATCGGCCCAACCGTAAGCGCGTGCCATATCGGTAATAAACGGCATCACCTGCGCTTCAACGCCAACAGTTTGATAACGTTCACGCGCGCTGTCATCATTATTGCGGCCCGCTTGATGGGTGATATGCGGACGCAGTGCGGCTGGAATGATCGCCAATGCGGCAGGCACTAGTTTATTCAAGGGTTCGGCACCTAAGCTGCCACCGAGCACTAACAGATTAACCGGACGCTGCTGCAAGCCATTACGCGGTGTGGCTAAAAACAACGATTCACGCACAGGATTACCTGTGGTAATACAGTTTTTGCGTTGCTTAAAGGTGTTAGGGAAAGCCTCGCAAATACGCGTCGCAAACATCGCCAAAGTGCTGTTCGCTGTGCCGGCAATAGCGTTTTGCTCATGAATCACCAAGGGCACCCCAGCCAGCTTTGCCGCCAAACCACCTGGACCTGATACGTAACCGCCCATTCCTAAAACACAAATCGGCTTTAACTCACGCATCAAACGCTTGGCTTGCCATAACGCTGCCAGCAACTTAAAGGGTGCGCTCAACAATGAGCGAACACCTTTACCACGCAAGCCATCAACTTTTAAGGTGTGTAGGGTAAAACCCGCTTGCGGCACCAATTCGTTTTCAATACCGCGTCCGGCACCCAGCCAATGCACTTGATAACCGCGCGCACGAAATTCTTCAGCACAAGCCAGTGCTGGAAAAACGTGGCCGCCAGTGCCCGCTGCCATAATTAAAATATTACCGCGCATCGCGCACCCCTTTTGCCATACGTGCGATTTGCGCCTTCGTCATCGTCTTATCAGACAACAATAAAGTGCGTCGTTCCCACTCAATACGCAATAAAATCGCCAAACTGACGCAGCACACTACTAAAGAACTACCACCGTAGCTGATAAAGGGCAATGTTAAGCCTTTGGTGGGCAACAGGCCGATGTTCACCCCAAGATTAATCACCACCTGAGCAATCCACAGCAACGCCAAACCATAGGCAACATAAGCGGCATAATATTGTTTAGCGCGCTCAGCCCATACGCCAATCCACAACGCGCGCACACTGACAAAGACAAAAAGCGCTAAAGTAGTAAGCGCACCAATCATGCCCAGTTCTTCAGCCAGCACAGAAAACACAAAGTCGGTATGCGCTTCCGGTAAGAAAAACTGCTTTTGGATACTATTACCTAAACCTAAGCCCACCCATTCACCACGGCCAAAAGCAATCAATGCCTGAGTCAACTGGTAACCCGAGCCGTATTGGTCGCCCCATGGGTCAGTAAAACTGGTAAAGCGCGCCATATGGTAGGCTTCAAAACCAACAAAGTAGTACAGACCTAACAATAGCAATCCCAGCAGCGGCAGCGATAACACTAAGCTGACACCCGCCAGATACAGCATCACCACCACACTGCCCATCATCACTACAGCCGCACCGTAATCAGGCTCTTTGATTAATAAGCCCGCCATCATCAGCGCTAGAAACAGCGGCTTAACCAAGCCGCGCAAACGCTGCTTAACCTCTTGCTTGCGGCGCACTAAAAAGCCAGCGAGAAAGATCACCATAAACAACTTAGCCAACTCCGAGGGCTGCACGTTCAATCCACTAAAACCGATCCAGCGCCGCGAACCGTTCACTTCACGGCCGATTCCCGGAATCAACACTAAAATCAATACGGCAAAGGCGATCAATAGCAGCCAACCGCTGTAGCGCTGCCACTCTGATATAGGAATCAGCAACGTAATCCAACCCGCCGCCAGAGCGACACAGATATAGATCATATGCCGACCAAAATAATGAAAGGTATTGCCGGTATTGGTATAGGCCACCGCCGAAGAGGCTGAAGCAATCATCACCAAACCAATGCCCATCAGCAGCACACAGGCGACTAACATTGGAAAGTCAATATCCACTCGGCCGTTATGACGCCAAGGCGAGGGTAAGGCCAGTTTCTCACGCAGATAAGAAATAATATTCATACCAGCCTCGCAACAGCTTGGGCAAAAAGCTCGCCACGCTGCTCAAAGCTATTAAACATATCCAAGCTGGCGCAGGCCGGTGCTAATAAAACGCTGTCGCCGACTTCTGCTAAACGTGCGGCAGCGGATACAGCGTCTTCTAAGCGGGCCACTCGTTCAATCAATACGCTCGGATCCATCGCTTGCGCAAGGCGCTCAGCATCACGTCCGAGCACAATTACAGCGCGACAATAGTCTGCGACGGGCTGTTTGAGGCTGGAAAAGTCGGCGCCTTTGCCATCACCACCAGCGATCAGCACTAATTTGCCGCTATTGTCCGCACCTAAGCCTTCAATCGCTGCTAAGGCTGCACCGACATTCGTCGCCTTGGAGTCGTTATACCAATCCACACCTTGCACCTGCCGCAGCCACTGACAGCGGTGTTCAAGGCCGGGAAACTCTTGCAACGCCGACAGCATCGCCGCCATCGGCAGATCAATGGATGCGCCCAAGGCTAAAGCCGCTAGCGCATTGGCTTGGTTATGGCTGCCACGAATCTTTAACTGACTGACCGCCAGCAGCAATTGCTGGCCATAGGCTAAATAACTGACACCTTCGTGCTCGCGCAGGCCAAACTCACCCGCAGCAGGCTCAGACAAACCAAAACTAATGCTCGCAGTGTCGCCTATGGACAACGGCCAAGACGCAGGGTCATCGCGGTTAATCACTACCGCTTGCGCCTGATGAAACACCCGCTGTTTAGCCGCAATATAACCATTAAGGTCGGCGTACCTATCCATATGGTCTTCGCTGATATTAAGGTTCACCGCAACCCGCGCCTGCAGATGTGCTGTGGTTTCCAACTGAAAACTGGATAACTCCATGACATACACATCAACAGCGTCATCCAGCAGATCCAAAGCGGGCACACCTAAGTTGCCGCCAATCGCTACGTTCAAACCGGCGGCGGCACACATCTGCCCCACTAAAGTGGTCACAGTGCTTTTTGCATTGGAGCCGGTAATGGCAATAATAGGTGCCTGTGCATATTGCGCAAACAGATCAATATCACCCGAAATACGCACACCACTGGCAATCGCTGCCTGCAGTGCAGGCGTGCTGAGCGCTAAGCCAGGGCTGACATAGAGCACCTGCGCGCCACTTAACATCGCAGCCGACAGCGGTCCGCAGTGAAGCGGCACTTGTGGAAACTCACGCTGCACAGTCGCTCGCTCAGGAGGATTTTCACGGCTATCAGCCACGGCAAACGACTGCCCGTGGCGCGCTAAAAAACGCACCAATGACAAGCCACTTTTACCCAGGCCAACCACGACCTGTGTTTGCTGATCCATGTTCTGCACCTTAATTAGCGAAGCTTCAAGGTGGCAAGTCCCACCAATACAAGTACAACTGTAATAATCCAGAAACGCACAATCACGCGCGGCTCGGGCCAGCCTTTTAATTCAAAGTGATGGTGAATCGGCGCCATACGAAACACACGCTTACCGGTTAACTTAAAAGAAGCCACTTGAATCACTACTGATAAAGTTTCCACCACAAACACGCCGCCCATAATAAACAGCACGATTTCTTGACGCACAATCACCGCCACAGTACCTAGGGCAGCACCGAGCGCTAGCGCACCCACATCGCCCATAAACATTTGGGCTGGATAGGTGTTGAACCATAAAAAACCTAAACCTGCGCCGACTAAAGCGCCACAAAACACAATCAACTCGCCCACGCCCGGTACATAAGGAATAAACAGGTACTGGGCAAAACTGATATGACCCGACACATAGGCAAAAATACCCAGCGCACCGCCGACTAACACCGTTGGCAAAATAGCTAAACCATCGAGACCATCGGTCAAGTTCACCGCGTTACTGGTGCCCACAATGACTAGATAGGTGAGTACAATAAAACCTGCACCCAGCGGAATACTGATGTCTTTTAAGAAAGGCACAATCAAGGCGGTTTCTGCAGGCGATTGTGCGGTGACATAGAGCACTACGGCCGCCGCCAGGCCAAAGACTGACTGCCAAAAATACTTCCAACGCCCCGGTAAGCCACGTGAGTTTTTCTCCACGACTTTGCGGTAGTCATCCACCCAACCAATGGCACCAAACAGCAGCGTAACCAGCAATACCACCCACACATAGCGATTACTCAGATCAGCCCAAAGCAAGGTACTGATAGTGATTGACGCTAAAATCAGTGCACCACCCATGGTTGGCGTGCCCGATTTAGACAAGTGAGACTGCGGGCCATCCGTACGCACCGACTGGCCAATCTGTAAATTACGTAAGGTGCGAATCATTTTCGGACCCAACCACAGCGACATCACCAAGGCGGTGAGCACGCCAAATACGCCGCGCAGAGTCAAGTACTGAAAGACTGCAAAGCCTTTGTAGTACTGCTGTAGATACTCCGCCAATAAAAGTAACATTAAAGTGTTTCCCCTAAACCTGTACGCAATGCTTTAACAACGTTTTCCATTGCTGCGCCGCGTGAGCCTTTGATTAAAAGTGTTGCCGGACCACTGACTTGAGCCAGCAATGTCTCGATCAGACTGCTTTGCTGGCAAAAGTGCCCAGATACCCCGGAAAATTCTGTAACGGCGTGCTGCATCAATGGGCCAACTGCAAATAATGCATCCACTTTGCCCGTCGCATAGTGACCCATCGCCGCGTGTTCTTGCTGCGCCCAAGCGCCGAGCTCACCCATATCACCCAGCACTAAAACACGCTGACCGGGCATATTCTGCAGTACATCAATGGCGGCACGAATTGAGGCTGGATTAGCGTTGTAGCTGTCATCAATGATTTGCACATGATTGGCGCACTCATACACGACGCTGCGCCCAGAAATAGCACTCATGCCTTCTAAGCCCTGCTGAATGGCCTGCAAAGGCAGACCTAGCGCATGGGCTGCAGCTGCCGCGGCTAATGCATTACTGACGTTATGCAAGCCAAGTACCGCCAGCTGAATAAAACACTCGCCGGCCGCACCTTGTAAATTAAAGCCCATACGTCCCTGCGCATTGCTGCTTATCGCACAGGCATACAGATCAGCCGCTGAATTGCTGATCGAAAAGCTGAGGACTTTACAAACACTATTACGTGCCTGCCACTGAGCAAAGGCCGCATCGTCGAGGTTAAGCACCGCCGTGTGCTCGGCACCTAAACCATCTAAAATTTCGCCTTTAGCTAAAATAATATGCTCAGGACCACCAAACTCACCGGCATGCGCCATACCCGCGTTACTGATAACCGCCACCATGGGCTGTACTAAGGCGGCGGTATAAGCGATTTCCCCCGGACGGGATGCTCCCAGTTCAATCACCGCAGCACGGTGCTGCGCGTTGAGTTCCAGCAAAGTAAAAGGCACACCCAGTTCATTATTTAAATTGCCGCGTGTGGCTAATACGGCGGTCTCACCCAATGCACAACGGCAGATACTGGCCAGCATTTCTTTGACAGTGGTTTTGCCACTCGAACCCGTCACTGCAACGGTCTGACCGTTAAACTGCTGGCGATTCAGCGCCGCAATCTGCCCCAACGCTATACGCGTATCAGCCACCAGCAGTTGTGGGATATGCACTGTTGGATCAATCTGCTCCACAACCGCAGCCACTGCGCCGCGTTTAGCCACATCAGCTAAATAACTGTGGCCATCAAAAAAGTCACCGCGCAGGGCTAAAAAAAGCTGTCCAGCACAGGCTTTGCGGCTATCAGTACTGAGCGTACTAAATTCAACATCAGCACCGGTTAACTGCGCCTGCAACGGCTGCAGTAATTGGCTTAATCGCAAGGGTTTAAACATCGGCCACCTGCCATACAGCTAATGCCTGCTGTGCCTGCTCAAGATCAGAAAAGTGCTGGCGCTGCTGGTTGATTTCTTGATAGTCCTCATGACCTTTACCCGCCAAGACAATCACATCACCGGGCTGCGCTTGCGCAATACTCTGGGCGATAGCCGCCGCACGATCAGCAACTTCAGTGACAGCCGCAGTCGCGCTAAAACCAGCCAAAACCTGCGCGCGAATTGCCGCAGCATCTTCGCCACGCGGGTTGTCGTCAGTCACTAGCGCAACATCGGCTAAACGCTCGACCACTTCGGCCATCAACGGACGCTTGCCACTATCACGCTCACCACCACAGCCAAACACGCAGACCAAGCGACCTGTACCTGTCACATGCGGACGCAGCGCTGTGAGCACTTGCTCAAGTGCATCAGGCGTGTGGGCATAATCAACCACCACGAGCGGCTGTTGTTCGCCACCGAGCACTTGCATACGTCCGGCTGGGCCTTGCACCTGCGGTAGCACAGTTAAAATTTGTTCCAGGGAATGCCCCAAACCTAATAAAGCACCGATCACTGCCAGCAGATTGCTTAAATTAAAACGTCCAATCAGTGGACTGGATAAATTACCTTCACCATGCGCCGTCACTACTTCGGCTTGAATACCGCTGTGTGTAAAACGGATATTGCGACAATAAATACTAGCGCTGCTGTCGTCTAAACTGTAAGTCAGCACTTGTGCCGCACTGTTGCGCGCCAGCAATTCACACCCAAAAGCATCATCAAGATTTAACACCGCCGTTCGCAGATCAGGCCAGCTAAACAAACTGGCTTTAGCCTCGGCATAAGCGGCCATTGAGCCATGGTAATCCAGATGATCACGGCTCAAGTTGGTCAATACTGCTACCGCAACTTTTACCGCACTGATGCGATGTTGCGCTAAGCCATGCGACGAGACTTCCATTGCTACAACTTTAGCGCCAGCATTTTTTAAATTGGCCAAAGTCGCTTGCACTGACAAGGGATCGGGCGTGGTGTAGTCACCTTTGACTAAGTGACCGTGAAAGCCACTGCCCAGCGTACCGATCAAACCACAGGGCTGACTTAATAAATCTGAGGCTTGCGCCAATAACTGGGTCACGCTGGTTTTGCCATTGGTGCCGGTGACCGCCACCACGCGCAGACCGCGACTGGGCTCACCATAAAATCGCCCAGCAATCTCAGAGACTTGCGCTTGTAAATTGTGCACAGGAATCAGCAAGGCTTCGCTGTCATGCATCGGTAAAGCATTGCCAGCCTCATAGATCACCGCGGCAGCGCCACGCGCAATGGCATCACCAATATAAGCGCGACCATCTTGCTGATAGCCTTCGACCGCGAGGAACAAATCACCGGGACGCACATGCCGACTGTCCAATGTGAGTTCGCGAATTAAAGTTGAACTTGCAGCCTGCACAAATAATTTATTCAGTGGCATCGCCATTAGCCGCGCCCTCCTGCTGTTGAGCCGACAGCAACCGTCGGGGCGGCTTCGGGGACGTTATCGGGACGCACATTTAACATGCGTAATGCACCAGCCATCACGCGCCCAAATACAGGCGCAGCAACCAAACCACCGTAGTAACCGCCTTTGGAAGGCTCATCAATCACCACTACGGCCGCCACCCGTGGATTATCCACAGGGCCGACACCGGCAAACAAAGAACGGTATGAGCTTTGTGTGTAACCGCCACCGGTTGCTAATTTTTTCGCGGTACCACTTTTGCCACCCACGTGATAACCCGGCACCTGCGCACGCGCACCACCACCACCGGCCTCTTCAACCACCGCTTGCAGCATGGTCATCACATCACTGGATATTTTCGGGTCAATGACTTGCTCACCGCCATCTGTACTACGATTTTGATGCAGCAAAGACAGGGGCATATTACGACCTTGATTGGCTAATACAGCGTAGGCATGCGCCAACTGCACAGCGGTGACTGACAAGCCGTAGCCATAGGCTAAGGTGGCTGTTTCAGCCTGCCCCCACTTACGATGCATCGGCAATTGCCCTGCACGCTCGCCAGGGAAACTTAAGCCCGTATCAGCACCAAAACCCACACCTTGCATCACGGCATAGACCGGCTGCGCGCCAATATCTAAAGCAATTTTACTGACGGCAACGTTACTCGACTTCATGAGCACTTCGGTCAAATTGAGATTGCCACCACGTGATACGTCTTTAATGGTGTATCGACCAATTTTGAATTGGCCATTACCGGTATCCACTTTTGATTCGGGCGTCCAACGTCCGGTGCCTAAAGCAGCCGCAATAGAAAAAGGTTTCACCGTAGAGCCGGGTTCAAACACATCCACCATGGCGCGGTTACGCATGGCTTGCGGATTGAGCTGACGTCGATTATTAGGGTTATAAGTTGGATGATTGACCATGGCCAAAATTTCACCAGTGCGCACATCAACCATCACTAAAGAGCCGGCTTTAGCTTCAAACTCAAGCAAAGCATTGCGCAACTCTCGGTGCGCTAAATACTGCAAACGCAAATCAATCGACAGTGCTAACTCTTTGCCTGGCTTAGCGTTTTCCAGCACTTGCACATCACGAATCAAATCACCACGACGATCTTTAATCACTTGACGCGTGCCCGGCACACCGGTCAGCCACTCATCAAACGCCAGCTCGATGCCTTCTTGGCCACGGTCATCAATATTAGTAAAACCCACTAAATGAGCCGCCACTTCACCTGCTGGGTAGAAACGGCGGAACTCTTCTTTGCCGTACACACCTTTGATTTTATGCTCCAGCACACGCTGGCCATTTTCTGGGGTCAGTCCGCGCTCCAAATACATAAATTCACGCGCTGCATTGTTTTCAATACGTTTGCTGAGCTCCGCAACGGGCACATCCAAGGCTTTCGCCAACTCAGCCCAACGCGGCTTGTCTTCTAGCAGCTGTTTAGGATTTGCCCACAATGTGAGCACCGGTGTACTGACGGCTAAGGGCTCACCATTGCGATCCGTAATCACCCCACGGTGTGCAGGAATAGCAATATGACGCAACGCCCGTGCATCGCCTTGCGAGGCTAAAAACTCATGGTGAAAAATATGCAAATAAACAATACGTGCGGCAATTGCGCCAACCATTGCCATCAGCAACAGTAAAATAAAGCTTAAGCGCCATGGGTGCTCAATACGCTTAATGGGCGCATAACTGATTTCAAACCAACTCATGGGCTCACCATTTTTACCGCCAAGGGCTCAGGAATACGCATGCCCAATTGCTGCACAGCTAAGGTTTCAATACGATTGTGCGCGGTCCAGGTGCTCTGCTCTAAAATAAAACGACCCCACTCAGCTTGAGTTTTATCGCGGATTTGCGTGACTTCAAAGAGCTCATTTAAATATTGGCGACTGCTGTGCGAGGCATACGACACCGCCACCGCAGAGATTAAATTTGCGACGAACAAAAACAGCAAAATACCGCTTAAGCGCGGTAGTGGTTTTGCATACAGTTTGTTCAACGCAACTTCTCCGCCACACGCATCACAGCACTGCGCGCACGCGGGTTGGCCTTTAATTCCTCAGCACTGGCATATTGCGGCTTACCAATCAGCTTAATAATAGGGTCAAACTTTTCCGGAATAATGGGCAAATGACGCGGTAACTGATCAGCCTCGCCTTTGGCTAAGCGGCGCATAAATTGTTTGACGATGCGATCTTCCAGCGAATGGAAACTGATCACCACTAAACGGCCGCCGACTTTAAGCGCAGCCAGTGCGGCCTCTAAGCCTTTTTCTAAATCCGTTAATTCATTATTGAGATGAATGCGCATGCCTTGGAAAGCACGCGTCGCAGGATTCTTACCTTTTTCCCAAGCGGGATTGGCTTCAGTGAGAACGGCAGCTAAATCAGCGGTACGAGTAAAAGGCTCAATGGCACGACGCGCTACCACGGCATTGGCCATACGCTTAGCAAAACGTTCTTCGCCATACTCTTTAAATACGCGCGCCATCTCTTCGGCACTGACGTGCGCCACCCACTGCGCGGCACTGATACCCTCATCAGGATTCATGCGCATATCAAGCGGGCCATCATGCATAAAGCTGAAGCCACGCTCACCATCATCAATCTGTGGCGACGACACGCCCAGATCCAGCAGCACACCATCAACTTGAGTAAACAATTGACGTTGCTGTAGTTCGGCATCCATCTCAGCAAAACTGCGCTGCACAATAGAAAAACGTGCATCCTGCTGCTGTAACTCCAGCCCTGTCGCAATAGCCAGCGGATCTTTATCAAAGCCGAGCAACTGCCCAGCGCTGTCGAGCTGTTGCAGCACCAGCCGACTGTGTCCACCACGACCAAAAGTGCCGTCCACGTAACAGCCAGCCGGACGTACCGCGAGGGCACTAACCGCCTCGTCAAGCAATACGGTGATGTGACTTAAGGCTTCGCTCATAATATTTATAGGACCAGGTTCATTAATTCTTCGGATAGGGCATCACAACTTTGAATATCTTTAAGATCAGCGCGGATCAATTCATTCCACTGCGCTTCATCCCACAACTGAAACTTATTTAATTGCCCGACCAGCATCACTTGCTTGGTCAACCCAGCCTGCTCGCGCAAACGTATCGGGATCAATAAACGTCCACTGCTATCAAGCTCTAAATCCACTGCGCTACCAATCAGCAAGCGATTTAGGCGACGCATTTCAGGGTGTAAGGATGACTTCTTACTGAGTAGCGCTTCGATACGCTCCCACTCAGTTAAGGGATAAATACACAAGCACGGATCAACGAGATCAATGGTAATCACCAATTGACCTTCGCAACGCTCGTCAAGCTCCTCTCGATACCGACTTGGCATCGCTAGGCGCCCTTTGGCGTCAAGATTAATAGCACTGGATCCGCGAAACACTAGCGTGCCCCTGTATTATGCAGCACCGCTATGGAAAAACCCACTTTTCCCCACTTAATGGCACTTATGTACACTATAGAAATCACAGCCACCCACCGTCAAGCAATAAACCGCGAAAAGGCGTTATAAGTCTTAAACTTAGACGCAGTTAGCCTATTTGATTTATATCGAGCGATGAGTCTTGCAAAACAAAGGCATACAGATCGCGAGCTTAGCCCACACAGTTGAAGTGAAATCTAGAATAAAG
>CANRHT010000014.1 GCA_947630465.1 uncultured Pseudomonadaceae bacterium | reverse complement strand
GCATTGGTCTGCAGTACGCGTCTAATTGAGTTAGAGTCTGGGTTGGTTTTAAACTAACTGTGCGTTTAGTGGCTGACCTCGCTATAATCCGTGTCTATTTATTTTTTACTTTGGTTTGATGCTATGACCGAACTTGTTGTTGACTACATGCAGCGCCTTGGCCAGTCTGCGCGCGAGGCTTCGCGTGTGTTGGCAAGAGCCAGTACGGCTCAAAAAAACAAGGCATTACTGGCCACCGCTGATGCGCTGCATCAGTCTCGCGCCCTATTGCTGGCGGCGAATGCATTGGATATGGATGCCGGTCGTGCCAATGGTTTAGATGACGCCATGCTCGATCGCCTAGCTTTAACCTCGCAGCGCATTGATGAAATGATCGAAGGCTTGAAGCAGGTTGCGGCACTGTCTGATCCCATTGGTGAAATTCGTGATATGCACTTTGTGCCTTCGGGTATTCAAGTGGGTAAAATGCGTGTGCCTTTGGGGGTGATTGGCATTATTTATGAGTCGCGCCCGAATGTGACGGTAGAAGCGGCGAGCTTATGCATTAAATCGGGTAACGCCACTATTTTACGTGGCGGCTCAGAGGCGATTCATTCCAACCAAGCCATTGCGCAATGCCTCAATCAAGGTTTAGCCGAGGCGGGTTTTCCTGCGAGTGCTGTGCAAGTGGTGGAAACCACCGACCGTGCTGCGGTGGGTGAGTTGATTACCATGCCTAAATACGTCGATGTGATAGTACCGCGTGGTGGTAAAGGCTTAATCGAGCGCATCAGTCGTGATGCAAAAGTGCCGGTGATTAAGCATTTAGATGGTGTCTGCCATGTGTATGTCGATCAGGCCGCTGATGCAGAAAAAGCCATTCGTATCGCTGATAATTCAAAAACTCAGCGCTATGCACCCTGTAATGCTATGGAAACCTTGCTGGTGCATGAGTCGCAAGTTGAAGCAGTGCTGCGACCATTGCTGGATATTTATCAGGCCAAGCAGGTTGAGTTGCGCGGTTGTGAGACAACCCAGCGTTTATTTGCTGATCGAGTCAAAGCAGCGACTGCAGATGATTGGGCAGCAGAGTACAATGCACCGATTTTAGCGATACGTATTGTTGGCTCGTTGGACGAAGCCATTGAGCATATCAATACCTACGGTTCACAGCACACCGATACCATAGTCACGGAAAACTTCACTGATGCGCGCCGCTTTTTAACAGAAGTGGATTCCAGTTCAGTGATGATCAATGCGTCCACGCGTTTTGCTGATGGTTTTGAGTATGGACTGGGCGCAGAAATTGGTATTTCTACTGATAAGCTGCATGCCCGTGGCCCTGTTGGTTTGCTGGGTTTAACCAGTGAGAAATATGTGGTCTTTGGTGACGGACACGTGCGTGGCTAAGCGAATTGGCATGTTGGGCGGCACCTTCGATCCAGTACATATTGGTCATCTGCGCAGTGCGCTTGAGGTGGCTGAGAGTTATGCGCTGGATCAGCTGTTACTGATTCCCAGCGCCAGGCCGCCACATCGCGATACTCCGCAAGTGGATGCTCAGCAGCGCTTAGAAATGGTGCAGCTGGCGGTAGCCGATGTTGCGAGCCTCAGTGTGGATGATCGTGAGTTACGTCGCGATAAACCCTCTTGGAGCATTGATACCTTGTTATCATTACGCGCTGAGCTGGATGAGCAAGATCAACTGTTGCTGATTTTAGGTTGGGATGCCTTTTGTGGGTTGCCCAGCTGGCATCGCTGGGATGAGTTATTAGAACATTGCCATATTTTAGTCTTACAACGCCCTGATGCTGATACCGAAGCACCGCAAGTGCTACGTGATTTAGTGGCGGCAAAAAGTATTAGTGGCGCACAAACTTTACAAGGCCCCAGTGGTCAAATCGCCTTTGTATGGCAAACACCGTTGGCTATTTCAGCAACACAAATTAGACACTTATTAGCAACACAGCGTTGCGTACGGTATTTGGTACCAGATGCCGTTTTTAAATATATTTATGCTCACCGACTCTATCAACAGTCCTGAGCTTTTGAGGCGAGATACTCTATGCAAAATGAACAACTGGTCAGTTTAGTGATTGCTGCTTTAGAAGAAGTTAAAGCTAAAGATATCGTTACTATTGATGTACGCGGCAAAACCAGCATCACTGATTTTATGGTTATAGCGTCGGGCGGTTCAGCCCGTCAGGTAAAAGCGCTGGCTGAAAACGTTTTAGAAAAAGCTAAAGCCCAAGGCGTGAAGCCGGTTGGCAGTGAAGGCTTGGACGGTGGCGAGTGGGCTTTATTGGACTTAAATGATGTGGTGGTACACGTCATGCAGGTTGAAACCCGCGAGCATTATGACCTTGAGCGTCTGTGGCAAGGTGCTGAACAAAGCCGCGCGCAACACGATGAGCAAGGCGCTGAGTAAGTGCGTATTCGCTTAATTGCTGTCGGCACGAAAATGCCACGCTGGGTAGAAGATGGCTGGCATGAATATGCTAAGCGTTTACCCAGTGAGCTGCCTTTAGACTTGGTCGAAATCCCTCTGAGCACGCGCGGTAAAAACGCGGATGTGCAACGGCTGATTCGACAAGAAGGCGATGCCATGCTGGCTAAAGTGCAACCGGGGGAGCGTATTGTTACCCTCGAAGTGCACGGCAAGCCATGGAGCACTGAGCAACTCGCCCAAGAGTTAGAACGTTGGCGCTTAGAAGCACGCAATGTCAACTTGATGGTGGGTGGTCCTGAAGGTTTAGCACCACAGGTGTGCGAACGCAGCGAGCAGCGCTGGTCCTTGTCGCCGCTGACCTTGCCGCACCCATTGGTACGCATTCTGCTTGGCGAGCAGATTTACCGGGCTTGGACCGTGCTGAATGGTCACCCCTATCATAAATAGTGAACAGGCATGCCACCTCCTATTCGGTTAAAAGATCATGAGCGCGAAGCCCGACTGATTCGTTCGCGAATGCTGGTTGCTGGGATCGGTCTGATCATTTTAATCATGCTATTGATGTTTAGAATGTACTACTTGCAGGTGGTGCAGTATGAGCATCATTCCACTTTAGCGGAAAACAACCGTATTCACGTGCAATCATTACCGCCGACGCGGGGCATGATTTATGACCGCAATGGTGTGGTGATTGCAGATAATAGAGCCAGCTTTAGTCTGACATTGACCCGCGAGCGTGCCGGTGACTTAGACGAAGTACTCGACTCTATTGTGGAGATTCTTGAGCTCGACAACGACAGTCGCGAGTTATTTGAAAAGCGCATCCGTCAAGGCCGACGCCCCTTCGAGCCCGTGCCGGTGATGTTTGAGTTAAGTGAAGAGCAAATTGCGCGTATTGCTATTAACCAGTTTCGCTTGCCGGGCGTTGAAGTCGCTGCCAGCTTGGTGCGTTATTATCCGCAAAAAGAGCACTTTGCGCACTCTGTGGGTTATGTCGGGCGCATTAACGAGAATGAATTAAAAAAACTGGATCCTGTTGATTACAGCGGTACCCACCATATTGGTAAAACCGGAGTGGAGCGCTTCTATGAGGATGACCTCCACGGGCAGGTTGGTTATGAAGAAGTGGAAACCAATGCGCGCGGCCGCGTGCTGCGAGTGCTCAATCGTGTTGAGCCGGTTTCTGGACAAGATATTTATTTAACGCTGGATATTAAGCTGCAAGAAGCGGCGGAGAAGGCGCTGAATGGACGACGCGGGGCGATTGTAGCCTTAGACCCTAATACCGGTGAAGTGCTGGCGATGGTCAGTCAGCCCAGTTTTGATCCCAACCCCTTTGTCACTGGCATCAGCTTTAAAGCCTATGGTGAGTTGCGCGATTCCTTGGATCAGCCGTTATTTAACCGCGTGTTAAGAGGGCTGTATCCGCCGGGCTCAACCATTAAACCGATGGTGGCAATTGCCGGTTTAGATGCGGGCGTGATCACTCCGAAAACCAGAGTGTTCGACCCGGGATTTTATCAGTTACCCAACAACACCCATAAATACCGCAACTGGAATCGTTATGGCGATGGCTGGGTTGATTTGGATTTGGCAATCTCACGCTCGAATGACACCTACTTTTATGATTTAGCCCACAAGCTTGGCGTCGATCGGATGCATGACTACATGAGCCGCTTTGGCTTTGGGCAGCGTGTGGCACTGGATATGTTTGAAGAAACCGCAGGCTTAATGCCATCGCGCGAGTGGAAACGTAACCGTTATCGTCAGGCGTGGTATCCCGGTGAGACCCTGATTTTGGGGATTGGTCAGGGCTATATGCAATCCACGCCTCTGCAATTGGCGCAAGCAACAGCACTGATGGCGTCTAAAGGTAAATGGATTCGTCCGCATTTGGCACGCAGCGTGGGTGGTTTGCAGCCGGTTGATGAAGATACGCCGGCGGATATTGTGCTGCGTGACGTGAATGCTTGGGATCCGGCGCGCTTAGGCATGGAAAACGTGCTGCATGGTGCGCGCGGTACTGCACGTAAAGTGGGTGACAGTTCGGTCTATCGCATTGCTGGTAAAAGCGGCACCGCGCAGGTGGTAGCGATTAAGCAAGGTGAGCGTTATGACCGTAATAAGGTGAAAGAACGTCACCGTGACCATGCGTTATTTATCGCTTACGCGCCGGCTGAAAAACCGGCTATCGCTGTAGCCGTGATGGTAGAAAACGGTGAGTCAGGTTCAGGTGTAGCCGCGCCCGTGACCCAGCAAGTGCTAGATGCCTGGTTACTCGATGACGAGGGCCAATTAAAAAGCGAGTTTCAACCCGTTAAACGTGGCGCCACTGCAGGAGCACAACGATGAACCGTGGTTTTGATCGCGCCTTGTCTGAGGGCGATGTATTACGCCGCCGAGCCAGTGTTTTACAGCGTATCCATATTGATGGCTGGCTGTTATTTTTATTGGTGATGCTCGGCGCTATTGGTTTGTTTGTCCTGTACTCCGCAGGCGGTAAAGATCAGGGCTTGCTGATTAAACAAGCCTCGTCTTTTGGTGTGGGCCTGTTGTTGATGGCTGTTATCGCGCAATTTGAGCCCCGCTTTATGGCCAGTTGGTCGGCTGTCTTGTACTTGATCGGTGTCGGCCTATTAGTGGTGGTCGATGTGATTGGCCACAATGCAATGGGGGCCACGCGCTGGATTAATATTCCAGGCGTGGTGCGCTTTCAGCCGGCTGAATTGATGAAAGTCTTCGTCCCTATGACCATGGCGTGGTATTTATCACGCCACAGTTTACCGCCCACTTTTAAGCGTATTTTTATCAGTTGTGTCTTGTTAGCAGTGCCTTTTGTGTTGATTGCTCGACAGCCTGATCTGGGTACCGCCTTATTGGTTTTGCTCTCAGGTGTGTTTGTGCTGTTTTTAGGTGGCTTGCGTTGGCGTTGGATACTCAGTGCCATCGCCGCCGTGATTCCTGTTGCGGTTGCGATGTGGATGTTTGTGATGCATCAATACCAAAAGCAACGGGTGCTTACTTTTTTAAACCCAGAAAGTGATCCGCTCGGCAGTGGTTGGAATATTATTCAATCAAAAGCAGCGATTGGCTCCGGTGGTGTCTTTGGTAAAGGTTGGCTGCTGGGTACGCAGTCGCATCTGGATTTTTTACCCGAGAGCCACACAGACTTTATTATTGCGGTGCTTGGTGAAGAGTTTGGTTTGGTGGGCATTTGTATGTTGCTGCTGGTGTATGCGCTATTAATTGCGCGCGCTGTAGTGATTACAGTGCAGGCGCAAACAGTCTTTGGTAAATTACTGGCGGGATCCATTACGCTGACGTTTTTTATCTATATATTTGTCAATATCGGTATGGTCAGTGGCTTATTGCCTATTGTGGGCGTGCCGCTGCCGTTTATCAGTTACGGCGGTACCTCGTTGGTGACCTTGTTAGCTGGATTTGGAATTTTAATGGCAATTCATACGCACCGTAAATGGATTGCTCAATCGTAAGGGTTATACATGCAAACTGCGCTGTTTCGAATTAAAAAATTAGCGATCTGCCTCGGCTTAACAGTGGCAGCAGCCCATGCTGGCGCTCAAGATAAGAACTATGCAGAGCATGCGCTCACGGCCCCTTTTATTGAAGAAATGCGCAGTGAGTTTGGTTTTTTACCTGAACCGCTGCAGGCTGTTTTCACTGACGCCGAACGTAAACAAGCGATTTTAGATGCGATTTCGCGTCCAGCTGAGCGCGTCAAACAGTGGAAAGAATACCGCCCGATTTTTATCACTCAGGCGCGCATTGATAAAGGTGTGGATTTCTGGTCAAAAAACCAAGCGGCTTTAGCCAAAGCTGAACAAGAGTACGGTGTGCCGGCGGAGTTTATTGTCGCCATTATTGGTGTAGAAACCATTTATGGCGGCAATACGGGCAGTTACCGAGTGATTGATGCTCTGTCGACTTTAGCGTTTGATTACCCGCCGCGTGCACCTTTTTTCCGTCAGCAGTTAAAAGAGTTTTTATTGCTGACCCGTGAAGAACAGGTTGATCCACTGAGTTTAAAAGGCTCCTATGCGGGGGCGATGGGTTTGCCTCAGTTTATGCCGGGCAGTTTCCGCGCCTATGCGGTTGATTTTGATAATGATGGCCGCATTGATATATGGCAGAACCCAACCGATGCAATTGGCAGTGTGGCCAACTATTTTATTAAACACGGCTGGCAGCCCGGGCAACCGGTAGTGGTGCAGGCTGATATTAAGTCTGCGGCTACAGCTGAAAAGGGTTTGTCTGATAGCTTAGATCCAAAAATCACTGTTAAACAGTTAGGTAAGCTGGGTTGGCAGGCGCGTTCACCGCTCGATAAAAAGCAACACGTGACCGCTTTTCGTTTAGAAGCTGAACAAGGCGCTGAATATTGGATTGGCTTAGCAAACTTTCATGCTATTACGCGCTATAATCGCAGCGTCATGTACGCCATGGCGGTCAACGAGCTTGCTGAGCAGTTGGTTGCCGCACGTAAGGAATTGTAATGTTTAAGCACAGTGTACAGGTTGTGGTTGCCACAGCTTTAGGTGTGGCTTTGATCAGTTGTTCATCCAACACAGCCAAAGTACCAACGCCACAACCCGTCATCCGTGATGGTTCGATCAGTGGGCCGGCTAACTTCAAACAGCCGGGCAGCGATGGTGCACCTTGGTGGAATGTCGATGTGTCGCGCATCCCCGATGCTGTACCTATGCCGCATAATGGTAATTATAAAGCGGCACCTTACACTGTAATGGGCAGTCGTTATTTTCCGATTCAAGATGCACGCAACTATAAAATGACCGGTACGGCTTCGTGGTACGGCACTAAGTTTCATGGTCGCGATACGGCCAATGGTGAAACCTTTGATTTATATGGCATGACGGCAGCGCATAAAACCTTGCCGCTACCCAGCTATGTCAAAGTAACCAACCTTGAAAACGGTCTGAGCGTGACTTTGCGGGTGAATGACCGCGGCCCGTTTTACTCCGACCGTATTATTGATTTGTCCTTTGCCGCAGCAAAAAAGCTGGGTTATGCCGATAAAGGCGTGGCGCGCGTGACGGTTGAGGGGATTGATCCGCATCAATGGTGGGCTGAGCGTGGGCAGCAGGTGCCGATGGCGGGTGCATCCTATGTTGCGGCCAACACGAAACCGCTGAGTTTGCCATCGTTGCCACAGCAGGTAGACGTCTACACACCACCGCCTGAGCAGCATGCGGCGGCGGTCTTGCCGGTGCAAGTTGACTCAAAAAAAAACGCTTCACAATCAGCCGCTGGCCTGTATCTCCAAGTCGGAGCCTTCGCCAATCCCGACGCTGCGCAATTGCTGCGGGACAAGCTGAGCACGCTAACGAGTGCACCGGTGTTTATCAATTCAGTGGTGCGCAACCAGCAAGTATTGCACCGCGTGCGTCTCGGTCCAGTGCCCAGTCAGAACGCGGCAGAGACACTACGTGAGCGCGTGCGCTTAGCTGATTTAGGTATGCCAGCGCTGGTGTCTGCTGATTAGCGCGCAACCATTGTGGCTGGCGCCTGTCATAACAGCCCATTGTGTGATTATTTATATTTTATAATTTGAGAGCGGTATGAAAATCAGTCAGTTTTTACAAAAAGTATGCCTTAGCGTCGTTGTGGTTTGTGCCGCCAGCGCAGTCAGTGCCGCCCCTGTACCTACAGCGGCAACAGCGCCCACGGTGATTCCGGCGATGCCTGAGTTAGCGGCGCGCTCTTATGTGTTGTTGGACGCCGCCAGCGGTAAAGTACTGGTTGAGCACAATGGTGACGAGCGCTTGCCGCCTGCAAGCCTCACCAAGTTGATGACCGCTTATATCGCCACCAAAGAGATGCAAAACGGACAAATTGGCGAAAAAGATTTAGTCACTGTCAGCGAAAAAGCATGGCGCACCGGTGGTTCGCGTATGTTTATTGATGTGGGTAAGCAGGTGTCGGTGGATGATTTACTGCACGGCATTATTATCCAGTCGGGTAACGACGCCAGTGTCGCCTTAGCTGAGTATATTGCCGGTAGCGAAGAAGCCTTCTCCAGCATGATGAACACAGCGGCGACGCGTTTAAAGCTCGACAATAGCCACTTTATGAACGCCACAGGTTTGCCGGCTGAGGAGCATTATTCATCAGCGCATGATATGGCTAAATTAGCCCGCGCCATCATTTATGATGATCCAGAGCATTACGCTATTTATGCGCAAAAAGAGTTTCTATGGAACGGCATTAAACAGCCGAACCGCAACCTCTTGCTGTGGCGTGATAAAACGGTTGATGGTCTGAAAACCGGTCATACCGATGAAGCCGGTTATTGTTTAGTCGCCTCGGCAGTGCGTGATGATATGCGCTTAATTTCTGTGGTCTTTGGTGCTTCAAGTGAGGCCGCGCGCGCGGCAGAAACACAAAAACTACTGACCTATGGCTTTCGTTTTTTCGAGACTCAAACCTTTTATAGAAAAGGCGCTGAGTTGACCACCAACAAGGTTTGGAAGGGCGAGCAGAACACGGTTAAAGTGGGCTTGGCAAAAGACTTAACCTTAACGTTACCGCGTGGTCAGTTACAAAAAGCGGCGGCTGTTATGGTGCTGGATGAGAGCGTAGTCGCCCCAGTTAATGCCGGTGACCGCTTAGGTGTGGTTGAAGTGCGCATGGGTGACCAAGTGTTGCATACAGCTGACTTAGTGGCATTGCATGCCGTTGCCGAAGGTGGTTTTTTCACTCGTATGCTGGATGCTATACGCATGTTTTTCTATGGTTTATTTAATTAATATTTAACCGCGTAGGCGCTGCATAATTGAGATGCAGCACAAAGGCTCTCACGTTAAATAACAGCCGCTGTATAGCGATGGTTTTATCCAAGCCATCGTTCTAAAAAAGCTACGAGCTTGGAGTTAAGATGAGCAACGAAACAGAACAGCAAGCACCTACGATTGAATTTCCTTGCGAAAATTATCCAATTAAAATTATTGGCGACAGTTGCGATGATTTTATCGAGATCATCATGGCGGTGATGCAGCGCCATGCGCCAGAGGTTGATCCGTCGGCTATTACGCGTCGTGATAGCAGTAATGGTCGCTTCTTATCGGTGCAAGTGTGTATTCATGCGCAGTGCATTGAGCAGCTCGAAGATATCAACCGTGATCTACGCGAGACGGGTATTGTGCGCATGGTGCTGTAATGCCCAGAGCTGTAGTGATACGACATTTAGGTTGTGTACCTTATGAGCCGACTTGGCATGCCATGCAGCACTTTACGCAAACCCGTGATGCTGACAGTGCCGATGAAATCTGGCTATTAGAGCACCCAAGGGTGTTTACCCAAGGGCAGGCGGGTAAGGCTGAGCACGTACTGGCGGCCGGTGATATTCCTGTGGTGCAAGTCGATCGTGGTGGTCAGGTGACTTATCATGGTCCGGGCCAGTTAATCGCTTATATTTTAGTTGATGTACGCCGTGCAGGGCAGGGTGTACGCGACTTAGTCACGCAGATTGAAAACAGTTTGATTGATGTGCTGAGCCAGTATGCGGTTAGCGCACGCGCGAAGCCGGATGCACCGGGCGTGTATGTCGGCGAGAAAAAAATCGCCTCTTTAGGTTTGCGTATTCGCCGTGGCTGTTCTTTTCATGGCTTAGCTTTAAATGTTGATATGGATCTACAACCCTTTCAGCGTATTAACCCCTGTGGTTACGCTGGAATGTCTATGACTCAATTATCTGATGAGACGACACAGGCGATAACCTTGTCTGAGGTCAGTCTGCGCCTGCGCGATGCGCTGGTGTCACATCTTAAATTCAGTGAACACATAACCCTTACCGATGGGATTGAATGCTATGAGTAATCAAGAAGCAGCAGTCAGCGCTAAACCCGCTAAAGTTGAAATGGGCGTGAAGTTACGCGGTGCAGAAAAATTAGCGCGTATCCCAGTAAAAATCATTCCAACCACCGATGTGCTGCGTAAGCCCGACTGGATTCGCGTACGCGTACCGGTGTCACCTGAAGTGGACAATATTAAGCAAACCTTGCGCAAGCATAAGCTGCACAGCGTGTGCGAAGAGGCTTCGTGCCCGAACTTAGGTGAGTGTTTCTCCAGCGGTACTGCAACCTTTATGATTATGGGTGATATTTGCACCCGTCGCTGCCCATTCTGCGATGTGGGGCATGGCCGTCCCAATCCTTTGGATGAGAATGAGCCGCATAACTTAGCGGTCGCCATTGCTGATATGAAGCTTAAATATGTGGTGATTACCTCGGTTGACCGTGATGACTTACGTGATGGCGGTGCGCAGCACTTTGCTGATTGTATCCGTGAAATTCGTGCATTATCGCCGGGCGTGCAACTGGAAACCTTAGTGCCAGATTACCGTGGGCGCATGGATATTGCCCTTGATATCACCGCGACTGAGCCGCCGGATGTGTTTAATCACAACCTCGAAACGGTACCGCGCCTCTATAAAGCCGCGCGTCCAGGTTCGGATTTTGAATGGTCACTGGATCTGCTCGAGCAATTTAAACAGCGCGTGCCCGGTGTGCCGACGAAGTCGGGTTTAATGCTGGGTTTGGGTGAAACCGATGAAGAAGTGATCGAAGTGATGAAGCGCATGCGCGAGCACGATATTGATATGTTGACGCTGGGGCAGTATCTGCAGCCATCGCGTGACCACATGCCAGTGCAGCGCTTTGTGCATCCGGATGTGTTTGCTTGGTTTGCTGAAGAAGGCCTGAAAATGGGCTTTAAGAACGTTGCTTCCGGGCCTTTGGTGCGCTCGTCCTACCATGCGGATCAGCAGGCGCATGAGCAGCTTAAATAGATAGACGCTTAAATAAAAACCCCGTAGCCGCGATGAAACGGCTACGGGGTTTTTTATTGTGAGGCGGTTGAGTCTGCGCTGTGCTGCTCAACTGCTCTGAGCAGATTAACGCTCGAGGTGTTTCAACTTATCCGCAACACCATCCCATTCTTCAGCATCGGGTAGGGCATCTTTCTTTTCGGTGATATTGGGCCAGATGTCGGCTAACTCTTGGTTCAATGCGGTGTATTCCTGCATATCTTCAGGTACTTCGTCTTCAGCGAAAATCGCTTCAGCTGGGCACTCAGGCTCACATAAAGCGCAGTCAATGCACTCATCTGGGTGAATCACCAGAAAGTTTGGACCTTCATAGAAACAGTCTACTGGGCAGACTTCTACGCAGTCGGTGTACTTGCATTTAACGCAGTTATCAGTGACAACGAAGGTCATAACTAGCTATCTCCTAGGGCTAATGACTTGTGCTCTATCTGTGTAGAACTACAAGTAAATATAGAAGCGCCGCCCTACGGCAGCGCAGTGTATAAAGTAAAAGGTCGGCTATTCTAACAGCTTGCGTTATCTAGCGTTAGATTTGCGCCTTCCAAGCATATAACAGATCAAGTGCTTGTTTAGCGGTGAGCTCGTCTGGGCTTAGGTTGTGTAATTCTAGCAGCAGCGGATGCGGCTGCGTAGCGAATAAATCACTTTGTATCGGTGCTGGCGCTGCAGCCTTGGCTGTGTGTTTGTCTTGCAGCACACTGCTGTCTTCGAGCTGTTTGAGGTGCTCACGGGCGCGCGTGATGACTGCAGTGGGCACACCGGCCAATTGCGCTACGGCTAAACCATAACTTTGGCTGGCAGGACCGCTGCGTACGTTATGCAAGAAGACAATCCGATCTTGGTGCTCAGTGGCACTCAAGTGCACGTTGGCCACGCTACTTAAGCGCTCAGGCAGTGACGTCAGCTCAAAATAGTGTGTGGCAAATAAGGTCCAAGCTTTGAGCTCGGCCAGCTGCTCAGCGGCGGCCCAAGCCAGTGATAAACCATCAAAGGTACTGGTACCGCGGCCGACCTCATCCATCAGCACTAAGCTGCTGGCACTGGCATTGTGCAAAATATTGGCTGTTTCGCTCATCTCGACCATAAAGGTTGAGCGTCCACCGGCGAGGTCATCACTGGAGCCAATCCGAGTGAAAATACGATCCACCAGCGATAAAGAACACTGCTGGGCAGGAACGAAACTACCGATGTGTGCCAGTAGCACGATCAACGCAGTTTGGCGCATATAGGTCGATTTACCACCCATATTGGGACCAGTGATAATCAGCATGCGCGTGGCGTCATCCATGCTGACATCGTTGGCGACAAAAGGCGTGGTCAGCACGTGCTCAACCACCAAGTGGCGGCCTTGCTTAATGTCTAAGAGTGGCTGCTCGGTAAACTGCGGGCGGCATAGATTAAGGTTAAGTGCGCGCTCAGATAAATTGCTGATCACATCCAGTTCCGCCAGTGCAGCGGCGCTGGCTTGCAAGGGTGCAATCTGGGTAATCAAAATATCTAAAAGCTCATCATACAGCTGCTTTTCGCGGGCTAACGCGCGGCTTTTTGCCGACAGGGCTTTATCTTCAAAGGCTTTCAGTTCTGGAATAATAAAGCGCTCAGCACCTTTGAGGGTTTGCCGACGAATATATTCAGGCGGTGCCTGTTCAGCTTGGCGTGTGGGGATTTCAATAAAATAGCCGTGGACGCGGTTGTAACCGACTTTTAAGTTGGCTAAACCGGTACGGGCTTTTTCGCGGGTTTCCAAATCAATTAAGTACTGGCCGGCGGTTTCGCTGATGGTCAGCAACTCATCGAGTTCAGCATCGTAACCGAGCTTTAATACACCGCCTTCGCGAATCACCGCAGGTGGGTTATCAATAATGGCGCGGCTCAGGGTGTCGGATAGCTCTGGATACAGGCTAATGGCTTGTGCCAGTTCTTGAATACGGCTGATATCCAAGGCTGACAGCACCTCTTGCAAGGCAGGCAGCGCATTAAGGGCATCGCGTAAACGTGCCAGATCACGCGGGCGGGCACTGCGCAAACTGATGCGCGCTAAAATACGTTCAATGTCACCGATATCTTTTAGCGCGGGTTGCACCTGTTCAAAATGATAGTCATTGAGCAAGTAGGCAATCGCATCTTGGCGCGCTTCAAGTACTGCTTTTTGGCGTAACGGGCGGTTCAGCCAGCGGCTGAGCAGGCGGCTACCCATACTGGTTTGGCAGCGATCAATCACTGATTGCAGGGTGTTATCACGGCCACCGGAGAGGTTTTTATCCAGTTCTAAGTTGCGCCGCGTCGCAGCATCGAGCACTACTGTTTCGCTGATGCGTTCATGAAACAAACTGCGAATATGGGGCAGGGCGGTACGCTGAGTTTCTTTGGCATAGTTTAATAAACAGCCTGCTGCGCCAATCGCTAAGGATAAGGTCTCACAACCAAAGCCTTTTAAATCTTGGGTGGCAAACTGCTGACATAGGGCTTTAAAGCCGCTGTCGTAATCAAAATCCCACGGTGCACGGCGCTGGTTACCACGGCGTTTATTCAGAGCGCTGGGGATCGCCCAATCATCAGGCATCAGCAGTTCCGCTGGATTGACGCGTTCGAGTTCTGCCAGTACATTTTCTTCACTGCTTAACTCTTGCACACTAAAGCGGCCACTGCTGATATCTAACACCGCCAAACCAAATAGTGTGTCTGTACCGAGTAACGCCGCTACAAGGTTGTCGCGGCGATCATCCATAAGGGCTTCGTCGCTGACGGTGCCGGGCGTGAGGATACGCACCACTTGGCGTTCCACCGGGCCTTTTGCCGTTGCCGGGTCACCGGTTTGCTCACAGATGACGACAGACTCGCCCAAGCTGACTAAACGTGCCAAATAGCCTTCAGCGGCATGGAAGGGGATGCCGGCCATGGGAATAATGCTGCCCGCTGACTGCCCGCGCGAGGTGAGAGTGATATCTAACAGTTGCGAAGCTTTTTTTGCATCGTCATAAAAAAGTTCATAAAAGTCACCCATGCGATAAAACATAATCTGCTCGGGGTGCTGGTTTTTTAACCGCCAATACTGCTGCATCATTGGGGTGTGCTTGCTTAAATCTTTAACACTCATACTGAACTGACTCAATAGCGCTGCAAAAAGTACTAGTCTAGCGGATTGCAGAAAAAATTTATGCAGTGCTGCCTTATGTCACGCTAAAAGAGCGGCTTAAGCATGCTAAGTTAAAGTCTGTTGGTCATTATTTAGGCAGATGGTTATCGTCTGCAGCGCGCTGGGACTATGTTATGAGTGATGATATTAAGCAGGAACAAGATGCTGAAGAGCTGGATGACTTGAGTGCCTACGAACGTGCGCAAAGCAGTGCGCCTGCAGAAGACCCGTTAGTGGCAGTAAAAAATATGCGCTTAGCGCAACTCGCTGTGTGCCGTTTAAAGTCTACTGAAGAAATGCAGCGCATGCGCGACGGCTTAGACGATGAAACCAATGATGGGTAACTTTGAAATATAAGCTGAAAGCCACTTTTAACTAACGATAAAAAAACCAGCGCTAAGGCTGGTTTTTAGTGGGCAGTACTTCAATAAAACGCTTTAGAAGACAAAGTTAAGATGGCGGTTCTCATCTAATGTCAGCGTACGTTTTTGTGTCAAACCTTTGAATTTTACTTCAACATTATACTCACCGGGATCAAGCATCACGGATAAGGGCGTTGAGCCATAAGGTTTGTCGTTGATGTAAACCTGGTCGCCGTACTTATTGCTGCGCACAATTAACGATGCAGACTGTGCTGCACATAAATCAGCGGGTGCTTTGAGTAAAGCGCAGGCCATCATCTTGCGTGGCATAATTATGGCATTGATTTCAACTTCAGCAGAGACTGAGCCATCAAGATTGATGGTGGCGTCAGTAAAGTTGCGGCTGATTTGTGTGGAGTACCAGTCAGAGCTTAATTTAACTGAATCCACTTTACCCGCGAGTTGAGCAAATAACGCTTCTTGGTAATGGTCTTGTACCCAGTTTTGGATTCTGGCGTCCAGTGGGTAGTCATTTAAGCAAGCGGTTAGGCTCTTGTTAGTTGAGCACTTGAAAGAAACGTTTTCGCTGAAACGCAATTCACGATCAAGAAAACGGGTGATTTCTTGTACGCGTTGCAGATCTTGCTCACGCTGCTGAGCCACGTAGCGCGTACGCATACTGTCGAGGTCGCGATGAGCTTGCACAGATAACAATTGGTGCGCGGTCAGTTTCTCTTCGAGTTGAGCGACTTTTTTGGCCACTTCTTTAGAGTCTTTTGAGAGCGCTTCATGCTGACTGAGCAAACCGTCCAAACGGTCGCGTGGCGAGTTGTTCAGTAACACCTCATCCATTTCTAAGCGAATCGTTTTTTTACTGTCATCAATGCGAATTTTTGTTGAATCGTAGCGGTTACGTTCAATACGCCATTGATTATCAAGCTGCGCTTTCTCTTCATTCAAGGCGTCAACGCGGATCACTAGCGCATCAATATCGGCTTGGCTGACGAATCCTGAGCGAGTTGTTGACGTTTGATTGGCCGCCGTTGCTGTGCGCTGAGTTGAAACTGTTTGATTAGCCGTATCATTGGCAAAGGCATATTCATAAGCAAGCAAGCTGACAATAAAAAATATGCTGGTGAGTACGTAGGTGGTTGAGCTTTTTAAGATGCTGAGCATGTTTTGTATGCGCAGCGAGCTCCCTATGCTTCCCCAGTTTTGTGTTTGAATCCCCATATTTGAATTCGCCTATTCAAGTATTGTTGTGTGAGTGTGGCGTGCTACGAGCACAGAGCGCCAACTGTATTATGTTGATGTACTTATTATTAAGACGTGCGCTCGATTCAAATGGGTCGAGCGCTGAGCACGTCTGTTATGGCTGATATTGGCGCGTTTTGATCATTTTGCTTCGACCAATGAGCAGCCCCTAGACCACTCAGCGCAATACAGTAAAATATTTTCATTGGTAAATTATCAGAAACACAGCGTTATAGCTGTAATAGCAGCAGCGTCTTTCACCAATAAGGCATCATTGTGCCATATCTGAGGTCAGAATAAGTCACTTATTCGTCTCGATACGCAGGTTGCTCAGCTAAACAATAATCGTTTGCTATTGCGTAAACAGCTTATGCTCTTTGCGCGGAACAATTTTATTGGGGCTTGCGTTGTTTGACAGTCGTGCAGTTGAGTAGGGTCGGCTGTGATCAGTGTTCTAGCTTAGGTTTGCAGCAATAAAAAACCCCTAAGTAAAATACTTAAGGGTGATTTGCACAGATATTTTGGGGTGTCCAGCTGAACAGATGCAATGTGCATTGAGTCGGTTACCCCAAAATATTGATTCTGCGTTTACGCCATAATGTTATGGCCTGCATCAACATAGTGCACGCTGCCCGTTATAGCGGTTGATAAAGGACTGACTAAAAACGCTGTTAAATCGCCGACTTCCTCAATCGTGCATAAGCGCTTTAATGGTGATTGTGATTTAGCGCTTTCAACTAACTCGCTAAACTGATCAATACCTGAGGACGCTCGTGTCATCATTGGACCCGGCGAAACGCAGTTGACACGAATATTGCTGCCACCTAATTCCGCTGCAAGATAACGTACAGAGCTTTCTAGTGCTGCTTTAATCGGGCCCATCATGTTGTAATGGTCAACAACTTTATCGGCACCGTAATAACTCATAGTGATTAAAGAACCACCATTTTTCATTAAAGGCTCTGCAAGTTTTGCCATACGAATAAATGAGTGACAAGAAATATCAATGGCTTTACTAAAACCTTCGCTGGTCGAGTCAACAACACGGCCGTGCAGTTCATTAATAGGAGACCAAGCGATAGAGTGGATCACAAAGTCAATCTGTCCCCACATATCTTCCACTGCTTTGAAGAAGGCTTCTAATTCACCTTCACGCACAACGTTGCAAGGCATAAAGACTTTGGCATCAACTGATTTCGCTAAAGGTTCTACAAAAGGTAATGCTTTGTCATTTTGGTAGGTCATTGCAATTTCAGCACCAGCAGCGTGCAGCGCTTTAGCGCAACCAAAAGCAATACTTTGATCATTGGCAACACCAACGATAATGCCTCTCTTTCCTTTTAATGATAAGGACACTCTTTACTCTCCATTATTTAAATAATCTGAATCAAACTCTCAGGCACAACTCATTGAGTTCGTACTGCAAGGTAAGCTGCTGTGGCAACTTTAGCATTTCAGACCGTAAATAATGAGAAGCAAGCATGAGAAACAGCCAACAGTTTAGCAGAAAGCGCTGATATCAACACTTTAATAATAGGCGCAAGAAGAGTTGTATTTTTTGCTCAGGCTTGATTATCACGGGTGTTTTTTGACTCATACAATGCTGTTGTTTTTATACGTTTCAGCAGCGCACACACGATTACGACCTAGGGTTTTGGCTTGATAAAGCGCTTTATCAGCTTGGTCAATAGCGCTATCAATGGGTTCGGGTTGCTTCATATCCACCTCTGCCACCCCTAAACTAACAGTGATGCGTAACGTCAACTCATCGCTTAATTTAATACTGTGTTGCTCGACGCCAAGGCGAATCCGCTCTGCGCATTCAAGTGCTTCGGCGTGGCCAGCACTGGGCAGCAAAATAACAAACTCCTCACCACCAAATCGGGCGATTAAATCTGCATCGCGACTGTAGCGCTGAAAAACAGCAGAAACAGCCACCAATACTAAGTCGCCAGCGCTATGCCCGTGATTATCATTGACCGCTTTAAAGTGATCAATATCGAGGGTAATTACCGATAGAGATGTTGCATCTTTTTGAGCTTTCTCAACCATATAGCGACTTTCTGCCATGAAGTAGCGGCGGTTGTAGAGCTGGGTCAGCGGATCGGTGGAGGCTTGTCGTTTCAGTTCATCTTGTTTAGAGCGAATATCTTCAAGCACCTTGATGCGGTACGAAATAATAAACGCCAGGGTTAAGGCTTCCAGTACGATACCAATGCCAACACCATGACTGTTTATATAGTTGGGTTGGACCAGCCCCATGTAATACATCACGGCAAAGCCGTTAAATACGATAAAAAATGTGTGACCAATTAAAAAGAATGTCACTAAAGGGTCTTTCTTACGGTACAGCGATATGCTGACCGAGAAGGTAACTATCATCATTAATGCCGCTAAGCTGCTTGAAGGCTTCAAAGCGCCTGATATATCAAATAGGCCGTAGAGTAAGGATACCGTCAGCAGTCCTAAAATAACCTGTAGAGCGCGATGCTCTTTTGGATAGAGTGTTCGCGTTTCAAAAATGGCCATCATAAACAGTAAGAGAAAAATCGGCATGGTGAATACCGACAGGTTTAAGATAAAAACATGATCACCATAAGTATTGAATACTTTGCTAATCAAACCGTAGGATAAGGCAATCCAAACCAGCCCTGAAATCAGGTAAAGAGAATATAAAATGTTCTCTTTTTTACTGGTGGCAAAATACAATAGACCGTTATAAAACATTAAAGCCAGCATCATGCCAACGAGTAGGGCAATATCTAAATGCCCACCGACCAGCGCTTTTCTAGAGTGCTCATCATCGTAGACCTCTACTGCAAACCATTGGTGAGAGTACACATGGCTGCGCACATAAAGAGTCGTAGTTTGCGCGCCCGTTAGAGTAAAAGGGTAGATCACAGCTCCGCTATACATCAGCGGGTGATCACTGGCATGGTTGAGATCAATCAGCACATGGTCGATAAGTTTATCTGCGCGCTCTTCAACTATGTCTAGTGTGCGCATGTGATAAGCCTTGGGTAAATGCAGAAAAAGAGCCTGCTCCTGTGCTGTTGAGTTGTGCAGTGTGATTCGATACCACGTGACTTTTGCCTGGGTGCCCAGAGAAGTGCTGTTAAAGGTGTCTTGAAAGGCTTGCTGGCGCACAGACGAGTAGTCGAGTGACTGCAAGTCATCAATAAAGTATTCAATCTTAAAATCAGTCAGCTGGACTGCGTCTTGGCCAATATTTACCACAGCTGAGGCTTGAGTGGTAAAACAGGCAGCCCACATGATAAAGCAGGAAAAAAATACTCTGAAATGGGCCACAGGGAAAATCCTTGTCTATTTGGATGTAAGCGGCTGCAGACTGATAAGCGCAGTTGT